>CAZZVG010000823.1:0-3864 GCA_964657295.1 Iningainema sp.
AGGCTCGACATGGATAGCGGGAACGAAATAACCCTTTTGTATGGGCAAAACGCCAATGTGGGAACAGTAAAGATGGTCACGTCAAATACTGGCATTCCATAAATGGCAACAATTGGGTATTCGCAACCAGGGAAGGAAAAGCGAACCCCTTCCGGTTACTATCACACAGTGGGTATTGTAGTAGTAGCACCTCCTATGTGAAAGTTAAAGGCGATAAAAGCCCATACGATGGCGACCTAATATACTGGAGTTCAAGACTAGGAACACACCCTGAAATGCCTAATCGTAAGGCTAAGTTGCTGAAACAACAAAAGGGAAAATGTCCTTGGTGTGGACTAAGCTTCCACGATTGGGATGTTTTAGAAGTAGACCACATCATCCCCAAGGCTCTAAGCGGTTTGGATGAGTACAAAAACCTGCAACTATTACATCGGCATTGTCACGATGAAAAGACCGCACTTGACCTAAAAGAAATTAGGAGGAAAGACCACTCAAAATTCCTAGAGAAACTTTCTCAATTTTGGAACCAATTCAATTGGGAGTGGATTAATGATATTCCATTTTTCATCGGTCTTAAGGTCAGGGAGTCCGCAATGACAAATGGACAACACACTGAGTAGCCGTGTGCGGTGAAAGTCGCACGCACGGTTTCGGATGGGAGGGGTAGAGCAGCAATGCTCTCCTCGACCCTAACTTGTTATTAATAAATTAATTGAAGAACAACAACAACTTGTTGTAGTCCGTCTCGAGGACACCCCCACAATTTGGCGTAGCTTACCGGATGGGAATCGTTATGCCCAAATTCCTCCGATTTATGATCAAGACACTGGTATAGAGATACAAAGACAGATGGAATCAGAGGGGTTAACGGCTCAGAAAGTTGTGGGGAGAGCGATCGCCCTAACTAAAGTCCCCCTAATGTTGTTGGAATTGTGGGCAAGCATTGGCAGAGCGTTGACCAATTCTGATTTAAAAGCTCCAAAAGAAGTTGTCGTTTCCTTGCAGCTCTCAAAAACTCTAGAAATGATCGGCGTTAACCTTTCTGAGGGGCAATTACACAAGTGTGTCACGGAATATGGTGAGGATGTGATGCTCAACGCCGCGAATGAACTGAAGAGGACTGGAGTGCTGGCTAATAAAGACAATCCTACGGGTTACTTTTTGGGATGCCTCAAGAATGGTATGGGGCAGAAGTCAGCCACTGCGCAGAAAGTTGAACCAGAAGAAGAGGAACAAATGAAACCGGATACTACAACCGAAATGGGGCAATCCATGAAAAAGCCCGTTAAGAGCTTTTCTCATGTCGAAACTAATCCACGAGTCGCAGTTGCAAGACTGATTATGGATGGGCAGTATCAACGTGCTGCGATTTTGGCAGGATTGTACAAGGTTAATTATGAAGAATTGATAAGTGAATGCGCGTTGGCGGATGATCCCAATGCCAAGATTTTGTGTATGAGGGTGACTCAGTAATTGTGTCAGTCAAGGGTGATGAGGGCGATACCGCCGTGATCCTCAGGCATCGCACGTGTTCCCACCGTCAGAGCGCTCCGACTCTAACGAGGATGTAGTATGCTTGTAGCGTGTGTCAAGCGTTTCTGCAAGAGTGCGATCGCACAGACGTGTCGTATCTGTGGTTTTATAAAAGGGGTTGTGTTCCTACAGTCCCGAAGAGCGATCGCAACATGACTTCATAGCATGTAATATGCCTGTAGTGTGCGTTAAGGGGGTACTTTCCCTTTCGTCTCACCGAGCTATCAAAAATCTGCTTAAATTGATAACATTATCTGAAATCGTATTTTTTACATTTGTAGAAAAGTTATGGATACTGTTTCAAAGCAGCATATATCTGTACTAGTTATGCATATTAGTATTGCAGACGACATGAAAAAGAGATTTCACGCAGCCTGTACTATCTGCGGGTTGAAGATGAGTCAGGTGGTGGTGGAGATGATTGAGCAGTGGTTGAAAGCCAACGAGGTTTATTCATCGGAAATGGGAGCTAACAGGGTTGCTCTTGACAAAGTAGCTAGGTAGTAACAGAGTAGTTTAGCTTGTAATAGAAAATATGGAGCTATCAGGTCAGCACCGTAGAAAACTACAGGATACTTTGATTAAGGCTTTTCCTACTCTTGCATCTTTAGAGCAGATGTTGTCACATCAATTAGATAAAAATCTAAGAGCAATTGCAGGTGAAGGTAGTTTAGAAGATATTGTCTTTAGATTAATACAAGCAGCCAACGCAGAGGGATGGGTTGATAAATTGATTGCAGGTGCGCGTAAATCCAATTCTGAAAATCAACCATTACTCATCTTTGCCGAAGAATTTAATAATGTAACTAAAAAAAACCAAATTACTACTAATTTATTTAAAATCTTGCTTCCTTTAGAAGAGGATTATATTAAACAATTTGAGCAAGCTTATAAAGAGTGCTGTCCTGAAAAATTATTGGATGATTGGGGGGGGGAAATCCTAATAGTTTAAAAGAAATTTTAGAAAATCTAGCTGATATACCTCAAAAAAATTATAATCAAATACCTATTATACAATTTATAGCTCGTTTATTAAAATCTGAAAATATTCCAAAACAAAGTGCTGATAAATTAAGGCAGTGGGGAAAAGAAAACTCGAATAACTTTTCTGAATTATTAACTGAGACTAGCAGTGAACATAAAAGTTATGAGCAGCAGGAAGATACACAGCCTTATCTCATTGTAAAGATAGATTTAAGCCAACAATATTACCAGAAAAGTAACCATAACTATTTAGTTTCAGCTTGGTTTATTGCTGATGCAAGAAATTATGATTACTTACGAAATAATGAAACTTGTAAACTTTTAAGAAATGTAGAAGATGGAGCAGAATCAGAAAAAAGTGTGTTTTCTATTGAAGATGTACCAAAACTATTAGAGTCTTTTCTCAGTCAGTTAATTCAGTATTCAACAGAATCTTATCGCCAACCAATAATTGTATTTTTCCTACCCCATCAACTACTGAACTATGAGATTGAAAGACTAGAGATTCAAGATGATGATGATTTACCAATTCCGATTGGTAGCGAGTACTGCGTAATTTTCCGTTCTGTAAAACGATTAAAAAAATATCGTCATAGGGAAAAATGGGTAAGAAAATGGAAAACAATCAAAGATTACTGTGAGACAATGTGTTCACACAAATTCACATCTAGTAATCTGGGGGATTGGGAGGAATTATATTCTCATTTGGAACAAATAGATGCCCTCGCATTAAAGTTAAATCAACCCCCATACAGGGATATACTGAAAGTAATTGATCGGACTGCAATCCCAATTACTTTATGGCTGAGAAAAAGTGATTTTAAACAGATAAATTTTCAAGGTGAACTAGATAAATTACTAGATTGCCAAATAAATGATCTCCCCGAAAAGGTAAAACAACAACGCTTACAAGCTTTTCCACAGACTAACAAACAAGAACACATAGGACACCATCTTGCTCTTTTGTGGGAAGATCCGTATTTACTACCACCCCATATTGAATATATAACACCATCATGACATCTTGGAAAATTTTTCGAGGAACTCCAGAGCAGCCCCATAACGAAATTGAACGCCTTCCGGAGCCTCCTAACTGGCGTAGATTTGAGAAAGAAGAACGGGGTGTAACTTATCAAGCCAGAGGAGAAGAAATTGAGTTAGTAAATGCAGCATTATATCTACGTCGTCCCTTACTGGTGACAGGGAAACCAGGGACAGGGAAAAGCTCTTTAGCTTATGCGGTAGCTAAAGAATTACAACTGGGAAAAGTATTGCGTTGGAATATTACTACTCGCTCTACTTTACCGCAAGGACTGTACCGTTATGATGCTATTGGCAGGTTACAAG
>CAZZVG010000824.1:0-3864 GCA_964657295.1 Iningainema sp.
GATATTTTTCTCATAGCTGATGCCCATTCTGATTATGCACCTGACTATATTGAAAGGTGTGTGGAGGCATTAGTAAAATCTAAAGCTCTCAACGTCGGCGGGGCACAACGTTTTGTAGCTAAAACCCCCTTTCAGGCAGGAATCGCCCTAGGAGCTAAAAGCTTTTTAGGCAGCGGTGGTGCTAAATATCGAGATCCGAATTACAACGGATATGCTGATACAGTTTATTTGGGGTGTTTCTGGAGAAAAACACTACTTGATATTTCTGGATTCGATACTTCACAAGTTACAAACCAAGATGCTGAATTAAACCAGAAATTGCTTAATAAAACTCAGGAAGCCATCTACATTAGCTCAAATATTTGTGTCTGGTATTACCCTAGAAAAACATGGAAATCTCTCTGTCTACAATATTTTAAGTACGGTAGAGGACGTTATTTAACGATCGCTAAGTACACAGATAAGTTTCAATTTCGCGGTAAGCTGCCATTTCTAGTCATATCAGCCACAGGTTTAATGTTGCTGATTGATATCAGCTTTCCTCAGTTAGGTTTACCGATGGAAAAAGTGATTCTATTTGGCTTACTTTTTCCATTTTTAGAAAGCTTACGTATAACATTAAAATTTCGTAAAAACCTTAAATCAGAAGTGTGGCGAGGGATTGAACAGAAGTATCCTTCTAATCTGAATCTCTGGCTTTTTTGTGGAATCAGTTTACTAACTATGCCCATCGCTCACTTCTCTGGCTACGCCTATCAGCTACTCCGACGCAGAGTTTTCAGAATAAGTGATTGGTGAAAAGCGCTCATGAATGTTTCCAATCAGTGCTTGGCACGGTGACGATTCACGGCGTCTTTATTGGCTTGACTACCTGACTCGGTTTTGGGGTAGCAGTAAGAACACACCCCACGCTCTACACTTAACTTGCCTTTAATCAGGCGATCACATATCTTGCAGGTGGGAAGTTGTTCACCTGAAGATTGGCGAGATCGATATTCTTTGATGCGTTGATATCCTGATTTAGCCATGATGCTTCTCCATTGGATCGACCCGACCGATACCTAGTTCAAGTAACTTGAATTTTACACTTTCCGGCTCCTGACCGCAGTAGTAGTAATTTTTCTGACTACGTAAATCCGCTAAATAATAGCCAGATCTCCCACCATTGATCCGAAACAGTTCAATAGCAATTTGTTGCGGCGAGATGTCGTACAAAGATTGAAGATCGTTGTCCGAAGTTTTTGACGATGTATGCCTGTAGAAAAAATGACTTGGCTTCATCAGCCATCCACCAGCAATGCGCTCAAACACGCGATAGTAGTCAGGGAGGTAAACGGATGTTCTTGTATTCATTTGCTATACTTTAATCAGAGTTAGCCCCCAAGGGGGTCTTGGGGGTTTTAGCTAGTTTTAACTAGCGTTGTCAGGCGACTTGTCTTTTAGCTCTGGAGGGAGTCCAGAATCGGGAATTTCTGTCCCCTCCTCGCCTTTGACATCGGTTTTGTACCACCCAATTTTTTCCTCTTCATCGCCTGGGGCGAATGCTGGCTCAAAGACCTCTAAATCTTTGGGATTGGGCTGTTGGGAACCGTTACCGCCATTTGCTTGAGTTATTTTTATCACCTCCTGATAAGGGCGTAGTTTTGTTCAACCCTTATATTGCTTATGATAACATTTCAATTACATAGTCTGTGTGAGTGTGGACAAAGCATCTATCAAATTACTTGCCATTAACCCCGTGCCATTAAGTGCAGCTCTGCTCGTGTCTATTCCAAGTACGTGACTAATGTTGTCAGTTTGATAATCTGAAAGTTTTGTACGTTTAAACAAATAAGGCGCAATCTCATTCAAAATTAATCGTCTAGTGGTAACGCAATATTGTATTGCTTATATTGTCAAGAAAATCAAGGATAAAGACCCCTGTCTGCAAACGCTTGAGCAACACGCCCCACACCCAAAGTGTAAGCTGCTAAACGAAGAGAAATTTGCCGCACCTTAGTCTGTTGGATTACCTGACGGTAAGCTTGCACCATCAAGTTTTCCAATTCTCGGTTGACGCGCTCCTCGTCCCAAAATACGTAAGAAAGTCCCTGCACCCATTCCAAATAACTCACAACAACACCACCAGCATTGGTCAAAATGTCAGGTAGCACCATGACACCCCGTGCCTCTAAGGCTTGGTTTGCTTGCAGAGTCACTGGACCATTTGCTGCTTCTGCAATAATCCTAGCTTGAATGCGATCGACATTATCCTGAGTAATCTGGTTTTCCAAAGCTGCTGGAATCAGCACATCACAAGGTAAAGTCAGTAACTCAATATTACCAATTGCTGCTGCTTGTGGGAAACCAACAAGACTCCTACGGTTCTGTGCAGCGTAAGCTTTCAATGCTGGAATATCTAAACCAACGTCTGAAAAGACACCTCCCGATCCTGTGGAAACAGCTATCACCTTTGCCCCTGCTTGATGTAGCAATAAAGCTGCCGCACTTCCGACATTCCCAAAACCTTGGACGGCGACTCGCGTTCCCACCAAGGATTTACCTAGATCTGCCAGCGCTTCACGTACAATAATCATCACACCGCGTCCGGTTGCCATTTCCCTTCCTCGGGAACCACCAATCGAAAGAGGTTTACCAGTCACAACTCCAGGCACAGAATGACCGACATTTACAGAATAAGTGTCCATCATCCAAGCCATTTCACGGGCAGAAGTCCCCATATCTGGTGCTGGAATATCTACCGCAGGACCAATGTCTTTAATCAACTCGCTGGTATATCGACGAGTGATCCGCTCTAATTCACCAACACTATAACTTTTCGGATCTAGAGCAATACCTCCCTTCGCACCACCATAAGGAATACCTAGCAACGCACATTTCCAGGTCATCAGCATTGCCAGCGCAGACACTTCCCGTAAGGTCACAGCAGGGTGGTAGCGAATGCCACCTTTATAGGGACCCAAGATGTCACAGTGCTGCACCCGATGTCCCGCTAGAACTTGGATTTCACCATCATCCCGTTTTACGGGAATGGAAACCGTGACGACTTTACGTGGATTGCTGAGGACTTCTAATATACCTCGATCAAGCTTTAATTCCCGAGCCGCTTCCTCTAAATAACTACAGGCTTGATCTAATGGGCAAATGTATGCAGGCGAAGGATTCTCCTGCGGCGATAGCGACGTTGAAACCATAAAATTTTCTTTAAATCGCGGTATCTTTGCGAACAGTATGTCGATGTTTATTACTCTGTCACGTAAACTTCTATTGCTTGTAGTTAGACCTAAAGCCCTTAATGAAGGACTCTTCGTGCTGACTACAAACTCCTTTTAGGTGTGACAGAGTCCTAGCTTATCCTGATTTTCTCTAAAAAAATATTTTTTTGTAAAATTCGTTACATTTTTCTTGTAAAGAATGTTGTGAGGAGTTACTTAATTATTCGTGAGAAATGAGCAAAATTTATAGGATTCGTAAAGAGCTAAAGTTGGGGTTTTTATATTTTGTGATGTCAGCCTCCGCTAATCTCCACCAATTTCTCGCCTGCTTGTAAAAGTTTCAGAGCTTCTGGCAAAGTTACACTCAGAATCACTTTCAGGCGAGCATTTGATGTATTGCCACATGTTAACCAGATGATTTGTGGTGGCGTGCCCAGACGATCAACCAAATCAACAAAGTCGCTGTCCTTAGTTATAAAGATGACTCCCTGAGCTTTTGCTGCTTTGAAAATCTCAAAGTCCTCAGCATCTCTAAGTCCGACATCACGCAAAGCTAATGCTGTGATTCCAAAGGTACTAGTGATCCAGACAGCGATTTCAGGAGACAGATGTGCATCCACCCAGATTTTAAAAAGTAAAAAGTAAAAAG
>CAZZVG010000825.1:0-3851 GCA_964657295.1 Iningainema sp.
TAGTTGCGCTTTAGCGCTGAAGCGCAACTACAAGCCTTTATTTATTTATTTACGCCGATTTACTTAAATAGGACTAATGAGTTGACTAGTGACGCTCTGACGGTGACGTGAGAGATCTTTTCTCCCATCCCAAGGGAGGAATGGGCGCATATAGTCGCCATTCTGTGAGTTCAGAAACCTGAGCCATACCGCATTCTTTGGTGGTGGGTTGCTCACAGGTTGACTCTGGGAACTACAATTTGAGAGTGCATTCGAGAATTAATTTTTGATTTAATTGGGAATAAGGTTGAATTTCCAGGGCGCGGCGGAAAGCGAGGATCGCGTCTACATAATTATCCATTGCGGCATAGCACAAACCCAGACCATGAAGTGCGCCAAAATGTACTGGATTGAGATGGATAACCATTTGACAGTCAGCCAGTGACTTTTGATACTCGCAAGTGGTGTAGTAAAGAAAAGCACGGCGATTCCAAGCTTCACTAAAATCTGGTAGGTTGCTGATAACTTCTGTTAGTACTGCTTCCGCTTCGGTAATTTCTCCTAAATCCATTAGCTTTTGACTACGTTCAATCATTTCCAGCCCGTAAACTCCTTTTTGCTGATACCAGATGCGCCAGAGCTTTATTGTTGCCTCTTCGCGAACTGTTTCATCGGGGTTTTTTAAGTCTTTAAGTAAAGAATCGATAAATAAAGAATCCATGAATTTAAAGTCAAACTCAATATACTAAATCAAAATTTGTACAAGATTATCACAGATTTTCCTGTTTTTCTTATACCGAAGAATTTAGGACTTAGGAGCCATAGTTAGAGAATTTTTTTGGTATACAAGGGATGAATCTTGGTTATACAGAAGGTTTTCCACCCTTGAATGTGTTGTAAAACGATCCGTTTTTGAAACCCATACTTAAAGCGTATGGTTATTTAAAATTCTAAATTCTGACTCCTAAATTATTACATACATTGAAATTAAGAGATTAATTTGTGATTTATTGTATTCTGTAATACGATTAATAGAACAGCTTAAATTTTAGAGTTGTTAATAACTGCTTATAAGTATCTCCGGGTTTTACAAATCACAACCTCGAGGTGGTTGTTGAGCGCTTGATGATCGCTGAAAATGGATAAATAATAACAAAAATAAAAGACTATGCCAAAACAAAATAGCATGTCCAGGCATATTGTTCTCACGTCCCATCCAAGTCACTTTGGTCCCAAACCAATTCCAATTAGTTGGGGAGCACGCGATCCTTTGCAACGAGGCCCCTTGATAGCGACGCTCACAAATCTTGCTCAGCGCAATGTGATTGGGACTCACTCTGGTAGTTATGCGATTTATCGGGCATTAGCAGTGGCGAGTGGCGCACTTCAGTCAGATCATAAAGCCGATCTCACCAACACATCTCCTACAGAACAGATCGGACCATACCCAAGTTGGTTCGAGCCTGATAAGATAGTTTCCCTTGACCCGTTTGGGGCGATAGTGGACCAAGTATTTACATCATATTATGAACAAGGATATGATATCCGTCCAACCATCGCCATCACCAAGGCTCATATAAATATGCCAGAACTGCTTGCTTGTGTTACAAAAGGACGCTTGCAGATTGATGGCAAAATTATGAAACCAGGTGGCGATTTGGTAGTCACAAAAGCTGCCATTGAGCCAGTTTGGTATTTACCGGGAATTGCCAAGCGGTTTAAAATCACTGAGGGAGATTTGCGTCGCGCCTTATTTGAACAAACGGGGGGGATGTTTCCAGAACTGGTAACGAGATCCGATCTGGAGGTATTTTTGCCCCCCATTGCAGGGGTTACCGTGTATATCGTCGGAGATATCAGTGCGATCGCCGATCCCAATAAACCCCTGGCTGTACGAGTCCACGACGAATGTAATGGTTCGGATGTGTTTGGCTCGGATATTTGCACCTGTCGTCCCTATCTCGTGCATGGCATCGAGGTTTGCGTGCAAACGGCGCAAGCAGGTGGTGCTGGGATCATTATTTACTGCCGTAAGGAAGGTCGCGCCTTGGGAGAGGTGACAAAATTCCTGGTATATAATGCTCGTAAACGCCAAGAAGGCGGCGATCGCGCTGATGCCTACTTTACCCGTACTGAATGTGTCGCGGGCGTGCAGGATATGCGCTTTCAAGAACTGATGCCGGATGTGTTGCACTGGTTGGGCGTAAAGCGCATCGACTATTTGGTGTCTATGAGTAATCTGAAGTACGATGCTATTACTCAACTAGGAATTGAGATTGGCAAACGCATACCGCTTCCAGAAGAGTTGATTCCTGAAGATGCATGGGTAGAAATGGAAGCGAAAAAAGCTGCAGGTTATTATACCACAGGTGAGGTATTGGATGCAACTAGTTTGGCGGAGGTGAAGGGGCGTTCTTTGGAATAGAAGGTTAATGGTTAATGGTTGATTGCAATTAACAATCAACAATCAACCATTAACTTTCAACTTAATATGGGTGTGTCAAAGGCAAAGGAGTAGGTAGGGATGGAGATACGAACCGCCAATTCGCCAAGGCAAGAGGAAATGGAGGTGATTGCTTATTTGCGATCGCCCGTTGCAATTCGGGAACGATGTGGGCAGCTATTTACGATGGCAGTTGAAGGGAGATCGCGTCATTTTGATTGTGATCTGAGGCAGTTGGGAAGCGTAACGGATTATGTGACTTCGGTGATGCAGCAGCAGTACCCAGATGGGCAAATTCCGTTTCACAGTCGTTGGCGACATTTTGAAGCAGGCGGTGTGCCACGCAATACCAAGTTGGACGAGTTGTTAACAGGATTGACGCCTTTAGAGAAAGCGAAGGCTCATTGTGATTTGGCGATCGTCAGTGTTTTGCTAGATGCGGGTGCAGGCTCACAATGGTGTTACCATGAGCGAGATACCGGGCTGAGTTTCCAGCGTTCTGAAGGATTGGCTGTTGCCAGTTTCCAGATGTTTTGTCAAGGAGCTTTTTCTAGCAACCAAAAACACGCGACGCAAGTTGATGCTCAAAGATTGCAAGCATTTACTGAACTTGAATTAGCAGATGGGTTGCAAGTAAATTCAGCAAACTCCTTGGTGGGAATGACAGGACGTTTAAAATTGTTGCAAAAATTAGGTCAAGTCTTACTGTGTTCACCAGAGATGTTTGGAGAAAAAAATCCCCGCCCAGGTAACTTAGTAAGCTATCTGCTGAACCAATCTCGCAACAACCAGTTGGCTGCCGCAACAGTTTTCAGTGCAGTTTTGGCAGGGCTAAGTGATATTTGGTGTGGAAGAATAGAACTTGCTGGAGTAAACTTGGGAGATGTTTGGTTTCACCCAGACGTGAAGAGCGATCACTTAGTGCCATTTCACAAACTTTCCCAATGGCTCACCTACTCTCTACTAGAACCACTACAAAAACTTGGTTTGGAAATAACCGACTTAGATGCCCTTACAGGATTGGCAGAATACCGTAACGGGGGATTATGCCTCGATTTGGGACTCCTGAGCGCTAAATCCCCTGATATTTTACACTCATCTCATGCTGTAGGATCAGAAATTATCGTTGAATGGCGTGCCCTAACCTTAATTTTATTAGATCACATCGCCGATCAAGTGCGCGTAAAGTTGGGCATGAGTGTCGAAGAACTGCCACTCGTGAAAATTCTCCAAGGTGGAACCTGGATAGCTGGACGAAAAATTGCTTCCGAACTTAGAGCAGGTGGGATCTCCCCAATACAAATAGAAAGTGATGGCACAGTCTTCTAAGTATTTTCTCACCATCTCCCCATGTAATATTACTTATCTTTTCATCTTCTTTCTCTGCGTCCTTGGCGTCTTGGCGGTTTATTCACTCCGTATTCACTCC
>CAZZVG010000826.1:0-3846 GCA_964657295.1 Iningainema sp.
TAAAGTCGTATAAAGTTTCAATTTTTAGGCGATCAATTCTAGGAAATTTTGTGAGGTTGTGACTGATAAAGATAACGATAAATCTGTAGTTGTCAAGGGTTCTATTCCAAAAACTTTAAAGTTTCATTTCAAAGTTCTTTGCGTACAGAAAGAGTTGCAGATGAGTGAGGTACTGGAGGATTTAATTAAGCAATGGATACAAGCAAATGGACCTATTCCTGAATCTTTATCTGATTTATCTAACGAAGATTCTGAGGATGTTAAAGGATATATCCCAAAATCCCTAAAGCTTCAGTTCAAAGTCCTCTGTACACAAAAAGGCGTCAAGATACGTTTTGTTCTGTATGCACTCATTAATGAATGGGTGCAGGCAGGTGGTTCTACTTCTTGAATCCTCATTGCTTAGCTCCAATTCAGTAACCCGAAAAGTTTTGCAAATTGACTAGAGAATAAGGGTTACAACCCAGGTTTTAGATCTGGCGATCATGATAAAAAGCGATACGGCGATACCGTCGTGACCAAAGGCATCGCTACGGCAGTTCATCCAGAACAGAGCGACAATAATAGCCGGAAGTTTTGTTTGGGCAAGAAAAATATATTTAACCCAAAAATAATACTCTCATAACTTTTTAATAAATTAGATTTTACATTCAAGCTTTAATTAACATAATTAAAAAAAAATTTTCACACTTTTAAGCATTGACAATATGGCAACTTTTGGTGAGAGAATAATAGCTGAATAGACAGTAACACCTAAATTTTTATATCTACTTGGAGAGTCATATATCTAATAATTTTTGATGACGGCAGTTTTTGAAAGCTTGTGGTAGCTTTGTTGTAGGCGCATCAATGTTATTAAATTTTATGCATTGTTACATGTTAAACTGATGTTTGATAGTCCTTGACTTGACAAGCGTGTCCCTCAGCCTAACCCCCGTCACTAGAGAGAGAATACTACATGGGCAGGGTGCAAGGTGTATTCGTGATTCGGAGGAAAGCCTCTGTAACTATGGTTTCTAACCAATCCGAGAGCCAAAGTACTAGAGTGATCCCATTTCTGGGAATGTATGTTTTGACTATGTTGTCAATAAATTTTTTTCAAAGATATATTTATGTTGGCGAAAAAAATAGAACTTAGGAGCTTGACAAATTTACCATCTTGTGAATCAAAATTTCTTGGCAATTTCCGTATGGTTATCCACTAGTCAGATGAGCGCAAAAATTTCCCATTTATATCTCAAAAGTGCATAAGTTGATTTTGCTTGCACCTAATTAAATAAATAAGGAAGGAACGCGAATAAGTCTGACTGAATCTCATCAAATTTTTGTCAATGCGTAAGACCGAAAATTTTCAAATAATCTGTGATAATTTATACATATAAGGACCAAGAACCTCTGCCTTCTGACAAAGTCGGTCAAAGTATCATCAAAGGGTTTCAGACCCTATTATTAAATGGCTTGGTTAATTTTAAGTAAGGGATCAGCAGTTTGGCGCAATTTATTTAACGGTTAAAAAAATGGTGATAAAAATGAAGCTTCCAAAGCAGAAACGTAAACGCGGTATTATCCTCACTCTTGAAGGACTGCAAAAACTTCAAGCAGCTAAGATGGCTTCCGAAGCTAACGAAAACTATGGAAACAGGTACACCATTGAATACTTAGGTGAACGCGTTGGAGTAAATACTGCGACAGTTTCTAAGGTGCTGTCTCGCTCTGAAGCAGTTGACAAAAAAACACTTGAGCTTTTTTTCCAAGCCTTTAATTTAGAACTAGATCCAAATTGCTACACAAGCTCAGATCAATCTCAGCGCCAAGATTGGGGAGAAGCGATTTGTGTGTCAGTTTTTTATGGACGTACAGAAGAACTTGCCACCTTAGAGGAATGGCTCGTTAACGACCGCTGTCGATTAGTGACAATCATTGGCATGGGGGGGATGGGGAAAACGGCTTTGTCTGTAAAGCTGGCAGAAGATATTAAGGAACACTTTGAGTATGTGATCTGGCGATCGCTACGAGAAGCTCCGCCCGTTAAAGAACTCCTTGGTAACTTGATCCAATTCCTGTCGGATCTGCAGGAAACAGAAGCTTTCTTACCAGAAAGCGTCGGCGACAGAATATCGCGATTAATTAATTATCTGCGGGAGCATCGCTGTCTGCTGATACTAGATAATTTTGATTCGATTCTGCAAAGTGGTAGTCGGGCTGGACTTTATCGTGAGGGATATGAGGGGTATGGGGAGTTGCTTAAACGGGTGGGAGAAACAACTCACCAGAGCAGCTTGCTGTTGACAAGTAGGGAAAAACCTGTTGAAGTGGCGTCACTGGAAGGAGGGCAACTATGTGTTCGTTCATTCACCCTGAAGGGTCTGAAGTCAGAGGAAGGGCTAGAAATATTAAAAGTCAAGGGGATCACTGCTTCAAAGTCCGAGCTTAGCATACTTACCGAGCGCTTTGGAGGCAATGCTTTAGCTTTGAAGGTAATTGCTACGACCATTCAAGATTTATTTGATGGTAATATTTCGGAATTTTTAAAACATGAGACAACTATTTTTGGTGATATTAGGGATTTGTTAGACCAGCAGTTTTCAAGGTTGCCAAATTTAGAAAAGGAAATAATGTACTGGCTGGCAATCAATTGTGAGCCAGTTTCACTATCAGAATTTCGAGAAGACATTATATCATCAATACAACCACAAAAAATACTGGAGGCTCTCGAGTCTTTGCTCAGGCGATCATTAGTTGAGAAAAGTGAATCACTTTTCACGCTACAACCTGTAGTTATGGAGTATGTGACTCAGCGATTGATAGACCAAGTCTGTAAAGAAATTGAAACTCAAAATATTGATTTGTTCAGGTGTCATGCTTTGATGAAGGCGACTGCGAAAGATTACATTAAGGAAATTCAAATTCGCCTCATCCTCCAGCCAGTTATAAATGGATTGCTTGTTCTGCTTGGGAGCAAAAGACGGATTGAAAATCATCTCACTCAAATTTTAGCCATGCTACGAGAAACATCCCCGCTAGAACAAAGTTATACGGCGGGAAATGTCTTCAATTTGCTTTGTCATCTAAAGACAGATTTAAGCGGCTACGATCTTTCTTATCTGACTATTTGGCAAGCCGATTTGCGGAATGTGAAATTGCACGATGTAAATTTTGCTCATGCTGACCTAGCCAAGTCTGTTTTTGCTGAAACCCTAAGTTGTTGTTTTTCGGTAGCCTTTAGCCTCGATGGAAAATTTGTGGCTACAGGTGATACTAATGGTCAGATTCGCTTGTACCAAGTTGTGGATGGCAAACAAATTTCCACTTTTAAGGGCCACACTGCTTGGATCTGGTCAGTCACCTTCAGTCCTGATGGTAATATGATTGCCAGTGGCAGTGATGACCAAACAATAAAGGTGTGGAAAGTTAGCACTCGTCAATGCCTCAAAACTTTGCCGGGTCATAGTAATGCGATCCGCTCTGTTGCCTTCAGTTTAGATGGTCAGAAGCTGGCAAGTGCCAGTGAGGACCGAACGGTGAGGATATGGGATGTGGAAACAAGCCAATGCCTCAATATTCTACAGGGAAGTGGTAACAGGATGTTGTCAGTCGCCTTTAGTCCAAATAGTCAGACGCTGGCGATTGGTCGTGATGACCAAATGGTATGCCTGTGGGATGTCCGAACAGGTCAATACATTAAGATTTTTCAAGGACATACGGGTTGGGTTTGGTCAGTTGTCTTTAGCCCAGACGGTGAGACGCTGGTGAGTGGCTCACATGACAAAACGGTGAAGCTGTGGGATGTCGGAACAGGTCAATGCCTTAAGACTCTACAAGGCCATACGAACCGGGTGAATTCAG
>CAZZVG010000827.1:0-3846 GCA_964657295.1 Iningainema sp.
ACTAATTCTAGCCTGCGGAGGCAGGCTTTGTTTGTGTAGCCCCAGACTTCCAGTCCGAGGGCAATTTACAAAAATGGGATGCTCCCAGGGTCGTTCGCCCCTAGATCATTTCTGGAGATGTCTAATGTACTTCGCGTTCAACATATAAATGCATGTAATTTGAGGTTCACAATGTTAAGCAAACAGACTAATAAATTCCCAGACGATGTTAAGAATATGTGGACTGCACCGGATACCAGCAGCCATGCCGAGAATTTTTCCTTCAAAGATTTTTTCCCAACGATCGGTTCATCCTTATCTGAGCGCGTGAAACCTTGCTCTAATTGGTTGCATACACCAAATGCCTCCATCGGGCCTAATGCCTGTATGCTGACCTATTTCCCTCGTGAGATCGTTGGACCTATTGAAAATCGCACCCCGATCAAAGATCCGCTCACTGGCGAGATCAGGTCAATGCTGATGTTTGGCTCAAATAACTACCTCGGATTGACCACTCATCCCTATGTTCGAGAAGCAGCAAAGCGAGCTATTGAAGAATTTGGTGTTGGTATGGGTGGCCCACCTCTACTCAACGGCATGAGCAGCCTTCATCGCCAACTTGAAGCCCGTATTGCCCAGTTTAAAGGCGCGGAAGATGCTCTCCTTTTTGCCAGCGGATTTCAGGCACAGTTAGGGTGGGTCAATGGTCTGTTACGCGATGATGATATTTTAATCTGCGACGAGTTAGGCCATGCCAGTCTGTATGATGCCATTAAGCTTGTCTCTATGGGTTCCAAGGTTCGCGCTTTTAGCTTCAAGCATAACGACTGCGACGACCTCGAACAGCGTCTCATCAAATGCAAACAACTTGGAGGATCAAACCGATTAATCTATGTGACTGTCGAAGGTGTATATTCGATGGATGGAGACTTAGCTCCACTCTCAGCAATTCGTGAGCTTTGTGACCATTATGGGGCAATTCTTGTGGTGGATGACGCACACGGCACTGGTGTCATGGGTGAGAAGGGCGGCGGCACCGACGAACACTTCGGTCTTAAAGGCCGGATTGATGTAACGATGGGGACTTTCAGTAAGGCATTGGGTGTCACAGGTGGCTTTATCGCTGCCAGTCGTGACGTAATCGAATATCTGCGCTTCTTCGCTCGGTCTTATATGTTCTCGGCAGCTTTGTCTGCTCCCGTCGTTGCCGCTGTCTTAGCCGGTCTGGATATTATCCAGCAGGAGCCGGAGCGTGTCAATCAACTTCGAGTCAATAGTACTTACTTGTTGCAGCAACTCCAAGAGGCAGGATTCCAAGCCAACAGCGGTTCTGCGATCGTACCAGTGAGAATCCCAACTGAAGTCGAAATACGCACTCTTGCCTGGAGATTTCACCAAGAAGGCATCTTTGTGAATTCGGTCGAGTATCCCGCTGTCCCCCTTAATGGACAAAGACTCCGGATCAGTGTCATGGCAACTCATACACGTGAAGATTTAGATACATTTATTCACGTTTTAAAAAAGCTGGATCGTGAATTTGGCATCATCCGATAGCTGCCTGCATATATAGCGACAGAGGTTAAGACTTGATCCTCCCTAACCCTCCTTAAAAAGGAGGGAATTGACACTCAATTCAACTACCTACAACACTATAAAATATTGGCTTATGACTCTTAGTTTGGCTAATTACCAAAACCCTCTAGACAAATTTTCAACTTTAATAGAATTACTGAGCAACAAAGTACAAAATCAGCCTGAGCAAAGGGCGTATACCTTTCTCCGAGATGGAGAAACTGAAGAAAACAGCCTGACTTATCGAGAATTAGACCTCCAGGCGCGGGCGATCGCATCCCATCTTCAGTCAAGAGAAGCTGCGGGCGAACGGGCTTTGCTGATGTATCCACCAGGTCTAGAGTTCATTAGCGCATTCTTGGGCTGTTTATATGCGGGTGTTATAGCGGTTCCGACTTATCCACCCCGACCGAATATGAACTTGTTCAGGTTGCAGGCGATCATAAAAGATGCCCAAGCAAAGATAGTTTTGACCACAACATCCTTGTTAGCCAACCTAGAAAGTCGCTTGGTCGAAAATCCAGAATTGGCAACTATGTGCTGGTTGAGTACTGATAACATTGACAGCAATCTCAGTTCAGATTGGCAAGAACCGAGACTAGAGAAGGACTCCCTGGCATTTCTCCAATACACTTCCGGATCTACGGGAACGCCAAAGGGGGTGATGATTACTCATGGGAATTTGCTGTGCAACGAGAGAGCCATTAAGATAGGCTTCGGACATACAGATCAAACAATTTTTGTCGGTTGGTTGCCCTTATTCCACGATATGGGACTGATTGGGAATGTGTTACAGCCCCTATATTTGGGTATACCATCCATTTTGATGTCACCAGGAACTTTTCTCCAGAAGCCTTTTTGCTGGTTACAAGCTATTTCTCATTACAAAGCCACTACTAGTGGCGGTCCTAATTTTGCTTATGATCTCTGCATTCGCAAGATTACTCCCCAACAGCTTTCTAGTCTAGACTTAAGCAGTTGGGAAGTTGCTTTTAACGGAGCCGAACCAATCCGTGCCGAGACACTGGATAGCTTTGCTAGCTATTTCGCTCCTTGTGGTTTCCGTCGGGAAGCGTTTTACCCCTGCTACGGCATGGCAGAAACGACTTTATTCGTTTCTGGGGGTTTGAAAACAGATTCCCCCGTTCTTTACCAAGTTGAAGGAAAAGCCCTTGAGGAAAATCGGGTGGTGGCTGCCGAACCAGGTTCGGGGACTAGGACAATTGTGGGCTGTGGCCGCACTTGGTTAGATGAGAAAATCGCGATCGTCGATCCCGAATCTTTAACCCAGTGTCCAGCCGGAAAGGTGGGAGAGATTTGGGTGTCAGGTTCTTCTGTGGCTCAGGGCTATTGGAGGCGACCAGAGCAAACGGCGGAAACCTTCCAAGCTTACCTTGCTGATACAGGCATTAGCGTTGCGTCAGGCCCGTTTCTCCGCACGGGGGACTTAGGATTTTTACAAAATGGCGAACTGTTTGTCACAGGACGACTAAAGGATGTGATTATTATCAGAGGACAAAATCATTATCCTCAGGATATTGAGTTAACCGTTCAACAGAGTCATCCAGCACTGCGATCGCATTGTGGAGCAGCATTCACAGTAGAGCAGAAGGGGCAAGCGCGATTAGTCGTTGTTCAAGAGGTGGAACGAATCTTTTTGAAGCGGTTGGATATTAAAGAGGTGGTGGGAAATATCACTGAAGCAGTGATAAATAATCACGGGTTACTGGTGGATGCCACAGTTTTGATTAAACCTGGGAGTATTCCGAAGACATCTAGTGGGAAGATTCAGCATCATGCCTGTAAGCGTGGATTTCTAGATGGCAGTTTGAATGTGGTGGAGGACTTTAGTGGCAGTCCTCAGCATAGAGCCAAGTTTCAGTTTCAACAGTTGGAAATTGATGTCAACTCGCTCTTCGTAAAAGTGCAGCAAGGATAATCCTGATTCTAAAAGAGCGAATATTTAGGAGGGTGCGAAAGCTAATGCAGTTCAATAGTCAAAGTCAGCCCTTAGAGAATTCAAGTCGTCAACGTGCAGAACAAATCATTCATTGGTTACGTGACTATGCCCAAAGACGAATCAATTCTAGGCTTATGGACGAGCGACGGTGTATAACTCCCCATGTCGTTCTAGACTTGGAGATTTAGGAAGTTGGCTAGGAAAAGAGCTAGATTTAAGAGTAGTTTGGGATTACCCCACAATTGCAGCTCTAGCACAACATTTAAGCGAGTAATTTTAGTAGGGATTTATTAACAAGAAAGGCAGAAGTTCGAGGGCAGAAGGCACTTATGTTT
>CAZZVG010000828.1:0-3846 GCA_964657295.1 Iningainema sp.
GTATGAAAGCTACATTGACCCGACGATTATCTTGCTGACGGTGCCACTAGCAATCTTAGGCGCACTCGGTGCTATTGCCCTGCGGCGTTTTGTCGAGCCTACGTTGGCAAATGATGTTTACTGTAACATTGCGCTCGTGATGCTCATTGGACTGGCGAGTAAGAACGCCATTCTCATTGTCGAGTTTGCCAATCAAGCGCGTGAACAGGGCAAGTCGATTGTGCAATCAGCCCTCACTGCCGCAGAAGAACGCTTTCGACCAATCTTAATGACGGCATTCGCTGCACTGCTTGGCTTCTTCCCACTGGTGATTGCCTCTGGGGCAGGCGCAAATTCTCGTCACTCCTTGGGAACTGCTGTTTTTGGCGGTTTGCTTGTCTCTACTTTTTTGAGTTTGCTGCTCGTACCAGTACTCTATGTCGTCATCAAGAGTCTAGAGTTGCAGTTATTTCACAAAAAATCAAAGCCAGACGAAAACGAGACACCACCCTCATCACCTGAATCCGACGAGCAAGAATATTCGCACAATGGTGCCGGGAAATCGGAACCACAAGAAGTTAGCCAAGAACGTTAGGGTTTTACGAGTTTCGCAGGCAATTGGTATTTGATCAAAGCCTCTGCTTCTGTCTGATTACTGAATCGGTTTTCTAGTCAAGCTCGTCACGATCAACTTGAAGAATATCTATCAGATATGCACGTAAATGCTCAATAATCTCTGGAGATGCCATTTGCTCTAACTCGATCCTAACGTTGCTGTCAATCTCTACTATTTGCTCAGCAGTCCTATCACCCTGTTTCAGTCAGAGTGTGTACAGCAAATCGGGTATCATGAGCCAGCCCTGTGGTTTCAATGAGCTTTTTATCCCGGAGTTGCCGAATCGTCGTGCTGAGCTTCGCTTTGTCCATCGTAGCTGCCTTAACACACAATCTCACTGATGAGCTAATAGCTTACATTACTTATGAGATGGAGCGATAGGTTCAACAGATTACATAATTCAATTCATAGGTAATCGCTAATTGCTAATGACTGATAACTAATTACTCTCAAAAGCTACTAGCTTTTGCAACAACTCTTTAGTTAACTGAACGAATGCCTTTGACCCTGATGATTGAGAAGCGTTTAAAACGACTGGCATAAAACTGTCAACTGCTTTAGCAACATTCACATCAACTGGTATCTGTGCTTGAAAAATTTTAGAATCGCCAAAATCTTGTTGAACGCGTTGCATGACTTGCTTGTAGTATCTTCCAGTCAGTAAGTTAGCATTGGACATAGTAAAGACAATTCCTAGCATTTGTATATCCATCTCCGCTTCATGTGCGTGACTGTCTTTTAAATGAGCAATGCGTCTTTCTAACAACTGAATACCAATCACAGATAAAGGTTCTGGTTTAGCAGGAAGGACATAAAAATTACTTGTTGCTAACGCACTGCGAGTCAAAAGATTATACCCCGGAGCGCAATCCAGCAGAATAAAATCATATTCTTGACGCACTGGTTCTAAAATCTTAGTCAATAAAAATCTTTCAAATCGATTCCAAATTGTTTCAAAGTCCTGCTCTTTTAGATATAATGCTTGTTGATGAAGCATTTGTGACACAACAAATTCATCATACAAATCGATATCTCCCGGTAGTAAATCCAGCCCTGGCAAACCACAAACTTGAGAATGAACGATCTCTTGGATTGTTATTTTGTGTTCTTGCTCTGGATTAATAACTTCATTGATCAGATACCTAAGTGTCAGTCTTTGTTTGCGGCGCTTGGCAAATTCCACAGGTGACATGAGACTAAGTGTGGCACTGATTTGCGAATCTAAGTCCAAAACAAGCACTCGCTTGCCATGATCTTTCGCCAAACAAGTCGCTAAATTGACGGTGAGAGTCGTTTTCCCCACCCCACCTTTCATATTTGCCGTTGCAATCACATATCCCATAAGTAAACTCCTCTGATAATGTTTTCCTATCTACGTAATGTACACATTTTGCTGTCAATTGGAAATTTTTGCATCAGCATTCAACTATCGGTATTTGGCTAAAAACTTCATCTAGCTCAGTATATAAGCTGACAATTCATACAAATTTACTGGCGAAATTCTATGTGAATTTACTGTGTATGAGGTTGGTCTCCCTGATCTTATACTGCATCATGTAAAAGGGTGGCGATCGCTTCATCTTCATATCATGTGCGTTTGATTACTGATGCTTCTTGAAGAACCCCACCCCGGTAAAGTTAATATGAATCGGCATCAAATCCCAGATCATAAAGTTGCGCCTCTTGCCGCACTTCTTTGGCAATGGTTTGTCGCAGTTCCCAAGGAAGTAAAACTTCGCTTTTTGGTCGCCAAGCGCGTAGTCGCAAACCAACATTTGTATCACCATCTCTGTAGTAAACTTGGTAGTTGCCGGGGCGCACATAGGAATAAGCAGTGCCGAAACCATCCATTCCCCATCCAAGTAAGGGACGGAGAGTAATTCGTTTCCATGTCCACCTCCAGTACAATATCCTGACAATCAATCTAAACAAAGAGCGCTAAAGCGCTACTACGAGCCTATTTCAGAGATTTTACATTTCGTTGCATAGTTGTAAATTATGCTGCCATCCCCCCGGAATCTCCCTCGTTTTTTTCGCTCTCAAATTTCAAAACAACAGATTGGCTATTGGAAAAGAAACACAGATGCGGCAACCTTTTCCTGGTTGACTGTGGAGATGAAACTGCCCACTCAATGCCACTGCCCGTTCTCGCATTCCTTGTAGTCCAAACCCAGTGGTATTTTGAGTTGGGTTAAACCCTTCGCCATTGTCCTCGATGGAAAGATGAAGCATCCCAACCTGCTGACTCACTTCAATAATGACAGATGTGGCGTGAGCGTGTTTGTAAATATTCGTCAGCGATTCTTGGACAATCCGGTAGAGGGTTGTGTTTGCTTCTGTCGTTAAGGATAGGGGTAAATGAATTTTACAAGATAGTTCAATACCTGTGGTATGCTGAAAGTCCTTCATCAACTTTTCCATCGCTGACTCAAGTGTTTGTCCTTGCAGGGGGTTCGATCGCAACACCGAGATAGAACGCCGGATTTCTAGCAATGCTTCCGATCCCAATTGCTTTGCCTGTTTAACAAAGGTTAATGCCCTGTCGTGATTCGATTGCCAGAAGAGCAGGGCATTATTGATCTGAATGGTCTGTGCTGCTAAGGTGTGTCCAAGTCCATCGTGAATTTCGCGAGCAATTCGGTTGCGTTCCTGTAAAGTTGCCTGATCTTCAATTCTCAGTGCATAATGTCGCAATTGTTCGTGGGTAATTTCTAGTTCCTGATGGGCGAGCTGCAACTGCTTCCGACTTTGCCGTTCTGCAAGCAAGGCGTTAATCAACAATAAAGCAAAGACTAATGTTAAGCTAAATAATAATATGGAACTCAATCGCCAATCCCAGACAGCGACTTTATATTTCTCAGGTAGAATCGGTTTTGACAGAAGTAGCGTTGCATAGCAGAAGAATGCTAAACCTAATACAGTCAATTGTCCGGCACGCTGGAAAATCAAGCAACTTCGCATCAAGAGTACTAGACACAGCAGGAAAACGGCGCGAGTTGACAAACCATATTGAGTCGCTGGGAATAAAATTAAGCCGAATTCCACAATGGTATACAATAATTTGGCTGGCAATTTTTCTGTTGGCAGTCTTAAACCCATCAAACCGAAGGCTGCGATCGCCAGAACTTGCACCAGCAATTCCCATGATAACTCAAATGGTAACCAGACTTCGATGAACGCTGCGGTGACTAACAACAGCCACTCTAGATAAAGCAACAGACGAAACGATTGGGGGGATGGGGAAATCATGG
>CAZZVG010000829.1:0-3844 GCA_964657295.1 Iningainema sp.
GAGAGGGGAATGTAACTGGAATAATCCAATAACTCTTCACTCCTGACTCTATTTCCCCTGCATCTTTTTCATGAGGATAAGAATTACACTTGATAAAGGGGGCAAAATCCCTGATAAAAGTTGATTGCTATGGGTGATTATGGGTTTGACGGTTAAAGATTTGGCAGTAATTGATGAAAAGCTTTCTCAGCGTCATCTTGATCTTGATGCCTCTGGGTATTTTATTATTTACCTCAATCGGGAAGAAGAATTGATTTGTGCTAAGCATTACACAAATGTGATTGATGAGCGTGGTTTAGCTGTCGATCCAGAAACAGGGAAGGTGATTCCTGCACGGGGAAAGGTGGAACGAACTCATACAACGCTGTTTACTGCGAGAACAGCAAAGGAACTGTGTGTGACAATTTTTGAACAAACTCAGCCCTGTCTGGTAAGTTTATTAGACCATGCAGCTTATTTGGGTCGAGAATTCGCTCGTGCCGAGATGGCTTTAGTGACAGGGCAAGAGTATGTCCAAGATTAATTGGTGTTCGGTTAATAGTTAATAGTTGATTGCAATTAACCATTAACCATCAACAATTAACGCAAATTGTTAATTGATTATCCGAACATAATATCACCACTAATTGTCGGAAGATGGTTGAAGAACTAGGTAAATATAATAAGTCGCCATCGGGATGACTGTGGCGGCAATTAAAAGTCCCACCACCCAAACAGTTGCATTACCTTTGTCAGTTTCTTCAGCTTTCTTAAATGTGCCTTCTACTTGCACATTTTCCACAATTTTTGGCGGTCCTGGATCGGGTTCACCGGATAAAACTTTACTTAGGCGATCGCTGGCATCGAGAAACGCTTGATTGTATTTATCCCCTTCCCGCAGTGGTGCCATGACTGTTTCATGAGCCACACTTTGAGCAATTTCGTCTGGCATCAAAGATTTGACTTTCTCTCCTGTGATGATGTAGGTACCGTTCGTCACGGTGTTAATCATTAACAAGGTTTGATTTGCTTGCGCTTCTTTTGTCGGAAACCATTGTTCAAACAGTGCTTTGGTAAAACTCTCTGGCGTTTCTCCATAGTCAAGTCGGCGAACGGTAACGATTCTCACTTCGTTCCCCGTTTGCTTTGCTAAGTCCAGGAAGGTACTACTAATTTTCCCTTCATTGGCACGGCTAAGAACTTCCGCTCGATCTACAATCCAGGTGCCACTCTCTAAAGTGTTGGGCATTTGATACACACCGATAGCTAAAACAGGTGCAGCTAATAGCGCAGAAGCTAGAGCGATCGCCATCAATGGCAGCATCAGCCATTGGATGTATTTTTTCCGGTGGGCAGTTGCTAAATCGGACGGAATCGAAGTCAGGCAACGCCTCCATTCTTGATGGAGGTGGTTGAGGAGCTGTTTCATCTGATTAACCACTAGACAGACTTGCACCAAAAATACTACACAACTACGCCCAAAGTCTCGCTTTTCACGTAAGTCTTTTGTTCTGAAT
Source organism: Iningainema sp. (assembly GCA_964657295.1). Taxonomy (GTDB): domain Bacteria; phylum Cyanobacteriota; class Cyanobacteriia; order Cyanobacteriales; family Nostocaceae; genus Rhizonema. Next base: position 1,497 of record CAZZVG010000829.1, read on the forward strand.
ACTGACGCACTTCACAATTGATTCAACACTTGTTATGCTATTGTAAGTAACTACTTGCATGTGTGACGATGAATAAAACTGTACGTTCTCCTGAGGTAACGAAAGCGCGGTTAATCGAAGCTGCCACTCAAGTGTTTGCCAGTGCCGGTCTTCAAGGAGCAACAACCCGTGAAATTGCTCGTGTTGCAGGCGTGAATGAAGTGACGTTATTTCGCCATTTCACTAGTAAAGAACAACTCTTGAAAGCAGTGATTGAAAATACATTGGCGCTACAGACAGAAGCGCTCGCACATCCAGATGAATGGACACAAGATCTTCGTATTGATCTAACACATTACGCCCAACTATACAACAACATGTTGGAGGCACAAGAAGATTTAATTCGGACCTTCATTGGGGAAGCCAAACGGCATCCAGAAGCAGCACGGGGAATTATGCAAGACGCAGCCAGATCCTTGAAAGCAAGGCTGGTAGATTACTTGCATCATGGTCAGACAAGAGGAACAGTGAGATTAGATCTTGACTTGGTTTCAAGCATCGATATGTTTACAGGTATGCTCTTAGCTGGGATGCTCCGAAGGAGTGGAACCCTGACTCCTCTAAGTTATAGCAGTAATGATTATATTGAGAATTCTGTAGATATTTTTGTCCGCGGAATTAAAAGTTAGATATGGCGACAATTTCCCCGCGTTCAACTCCTCAGCTACCTGGTTATGTCTACGGACCTAAGAAGTGGGCGATCGCCGTCACAGCTTCTCTAGGAGCTATTTTAGAAGTCATTGACACCAGCATTGTTAACGTTGCTCTGACAGATATTCAAGCGAGTTTGGGAGCAACAGTCACCGAAGTGGGCTGGGTTGTCACCTCTTATGCGATCGCCAACGTGATCCTTATTCCTTTGACTGCTTGGTTAGGAGATTACTTTGGCAAGAAAAACTATTTCATCTTCTCACTCATTGGCTTCACCATCTCCTCAATCATGTGTGGTTTCGCAGTTAATCTGCCGATGCTGATTGTTTCACGCATTTTGCAAGGTTTGTGTGGAGGAGGGTTACTAGCCAAGGCACAAGCAATCCTGTTTGAAACCTTCCCACCGGAAGAACAAAGTGTTGCCCAAGCCGTTTTTGGTGTCGGGGTAATTGCTGGTCCTGCTATTGGGCCAACATTGGGAGGATTCCTGACCGATGGTTTAGGTTGGCGCTGGATCTTCTTTGTCAATATTCCTTTTGGTATATTAGCTGTAGCACTAGCTTGGGTATTTTTACTAAAAGACAAACCCAAAGGCGAGCAGCAAAGCCGAAGTGTTGATTGGTCGGGAATTGGGCTGTTAGCGCTCACTGTAGGCTGTTTCCAGACAGTCTTAGAAGAAGGGCAGAAAGACTACTGGTTTGAATCTAGTTTTATCTCCAGCCTCACAGTCGCGGCTTTCGTAGGATTGGCACTGTTCATCTGGCGCGAACTCTCAACCAAACATCCTGCAGTTGACTTAAGAGTACTGCGTCACCGCTCTCTAGCCGCCGGAAGTATTTACTCCGGAATTCTCGGTATGGGACTTTACGGAGCGCTCTTTGCTGTGCCGATTTTTGCCCAGAGCATACTCCACTTTACAGCAACACAGACAGGATTGTTGCTGGCTCCAGGGGCTTTAGCTTCAGCAATAGCAATGATTATGTTAGGCAAGATATCGGGGAAAGTTGATGCTAGACTGTTAATTGCTAGCGGTGCGATCGGCATGGCTTTAGTCATGTTTCAACTATCGGACATCACCCCACAAACAGGAACAGACGATTTATTTTGGCCATTGGTTATGCGAGGAGCAGTGACAGTTTTGATGTTTTTGCCCCTGAGTCTGGCAAGTTTAGCACCACTACCTAAAAAGGATATTTCCGCCGGATCTGGTTTTTACAATCTCACTCGCCAATTGGGAGGGAGTGTAGGAATTGCCATATTGACAACATTGCTTGAGCGACGCGAAGCTTTCCATCGGGCAATTCTCACATCTCATGTGACTCCTTACGATCCACAAACGAATCAGCGCCTCGACTCTTTAACTGGAGCATTTCAAAACCAGGGAATGGATGCAGCCACAGCCCATCAGCAAGCACTCACCATCATGAGTCAGACTATCGATCAACAATCTGCCGTGTTGTCTTATGCTGATCTTTTTCGAGTCGTCGGAATTGTGTTTCTTTGCTCACTTCCTTTATTGCTATTCTTAGGTAAGGGAGGTCCTGGTGCTAAAGCTCCAGCCGCGCATTAAGTAATCAAATAATTTGACCTCTGACGACTGTACGGGCAGGTTTTGCCGATTAACTTATGGGCTGGAAAATCAATCTGTAAAACCTGCC
>CAZZVG010000830.1:0-3841 GCA_964657295.1 Iningainema sp.
AAATGTCGTAATCGCGCTATTCGGTTCAGCTTCTGGCGGCAACTCAACTAACTCCCCATTTATGAGTTCATAACGATTATCCGTTCCATCGTCATAGGTCAAGTAGGCTTCAAACGTTGAAAATCTTGGTTTAGCGACTGTCATTAGATCTTACCTCACTGCTTTCCCTATTGCCATGTTCCTGTAGAGAATGCTTAGTCTTAGGATAGCATTTGCAAAAATGGACATGGAGATTAAGACTATCCATTTACCTAGAAACATGAATTTATCTGAAGATTTTTTACAACACTTTCAGCAGGCGAAGGATTTTGTGGATGCAAGAGTTAACTCTCTAACTGAATCGACGCAGCTCGCTGGGGAGTCTTTAAAGGAAACAGCAACTATAGCTCGCGATCGCGCAGTTCATACAGTCACAACAAATCTTGAACAAGCGAAGGCTTCTTTACAACAGACAGTACAAACAGCTGATCAAATTAAGAACACAACTTCAGAAGCTATTCAAACAGCGATCGCCTCTTCTATCAACGATTGGCTTATCGAACACCCAAGATTTTTACAGCTACTCCAGATTCTTAGCTGGGCAGTTAATCACCCAATCATCAGTTTAATAATTCTGCTTTTCACCTTAGCTTTATTTTGGAACGTTATCAAAGCAATTGGTCGGTTAATTGAGTTAGCTAGTTTATCAATCCTACGAGTTCCTCTCAAATTTCTTCAAGGTGTTATTCACTTTAGCTTGTTGTTTTTTAGCAATTTGGGAAAGTTAGCTGTTAAACAATTGAGGAGTGAGCAGACATTGTTAGCTTTACCTCCTGCTACCTCACAATCTATTTATAAAAATAAGCAGCAAAAACTTGCAGAAATATCCCAAAGGCTAGAAGAAATTCAGCAAGAACAAAATGAGCTTTTACAAAAAGCTGCAGTTATTTTAGCTGAACGAGAAACTGGAGCGTAAAAATGTTTAACATAGTTTGGGTAAAGTTGTCCAATATAGCACAGAAATTTATGGGTAGATGAAATTTTTGCTATTTTAAAAGCATGAAGGGACAAAAGGAAGATTGTTATCGTCCTTTTGTCATATGCCGATTGGCATAGTGGAATTTGCTGTGGTCGGCAGAAAGCATCTACACTCTTCCCTGCTAGGAAATCCGAGCAGGAAAGTTTGTCTTGAAAATTTAAACACAGGGTAGAGGAAAAGTTCCGCAATTACACTATAGTCAAAAATCGAGTTCACGTTCATTAAATAGAGATAGAGGTAGATCGCAATGAATCCAGAAAATAAAATTTCCCCAGCTTTCGAGCCATTCCTTGCCGAAATGGGGCAAGATGACAAGCGGGATGCAATTGTGATCTACGAAGCACCGCAAATAGAGGGTTCGCCGCCACGGGGTCGTCTGCGTGAACTCAAACAACGGCTGGCGCAACTTCAAGTTCAACGACGGGTTGCAATCATTGCAGCTAAAGAGCTTCATGATGATTATCAAGAAGCAAGTCAAGACTTGGGTTATCGGGATGGACTGCTAGAAGTTTCTACCATTGGATCGGGTGCATTGCCGGTGGCGTCGATTGAGGTGACTCGCAAGACTCTAGAAGCCTTAGCAGAAAAACCTAATGTTGTTGCTGTTTTACCCAATCAGAAAATTCATCTGATTCAACCTCGAAAAGTTGAATATTCTGAGTTAATTGCTTTGGAACACAAAGACAATCTCACTTGGGGATTGAAACACCTAGGGATTCCTCAGCTATGGGAAACCACCCAGGGAGAGAATATCAACGTAGCGGTGCTTGACACTGGGGTGTATGCCGCTCACCCAGCACTCAAAGACCGAGTTAAGGAATTTGTGGTCATCGATCCGTTAGGGCGGCGGATTAGTGCATCTCCAGCCTTTGATAGCGGACAGCACGGGACTCACGTTTGTGGGACGATCGCCGGCGGAATGACCTCAAAAGGTGTTTCTATTGGCGTCGCACCGCAAGCTAATTTGTTAGTCGGTGGTGTGCTGATCGGCGATACGACATTGCGAACCTTATTGGAGGGGATTTCCTGGGCGATCGAAAAAGGAGCGGATATTATTAATATGTCTTTAGGCTTAAGCTACTACGAACCATTATTCGCTGAGGTACTTGACATACTGGTGAAGCAGTATGGTATTTTACCTGTAGTGGCGATCGGCAACGAAAACCACGGCAATACCAGTTCGCCTGGCAATGCTCACAATGCTTTTAGTGTGGGTGCAATAGAAAAGCTGCCAGACAATCAAGTAGACGTCGCTTTCTTTAGCAGCGGCGCCAGCCTTGTATTCCCAGGTGATGAACTGAGCCATTTGGTAACAAAACCTGATGTTGTTGCCCCTGGCTCTCAAATCTACTCCTGCATACCGCCGACGAAAACTCCACATGGAACCTACGAATATAACTACATGGATGGCACTTCTATGGCAACCCCGCACGTTGCAGGCATTGCTGCTTTACTAATGGCAGCTGAGCCAACGGCAGACATAACAGATATAATTGATGTTCTAAAGACAACGGCAACACACCCCAAGGGAAACGATCGTCGCCCAGACAATCGTTGGGGATGGGGCTTAGTTAAACCTTTAGACGCTCTAAAAGCTCTTAATTGAGGAGCCTCTTGGGGATTGTATCATTATGTATCAACAAAATTCATTTAAAAACAAGATCAGTTCTGAGTTTGCCTGTCGATTAAAAAATTTAGCGCCTCAACAGAAAGTTAGCGTTATCGTCTTTCTTTCGGTTGATTCAGGAAGACGGAATAACTCACGTTTATCGCGTGCTGAAAGAAGAGTAGCCATGGAAGGAATACGCCACTCCGGAAAGCAGGCTTTAGACTATATTCGGAAAATTATCCAGGACTTTGGCGGCAAACAACTTGCCGATCCTGATGTGTTAGGTTCGGTTCCAATTGAAATCACTGTAGCTGGTGTCAAGGCACTAGCTGCTTCTGACGCTGTAAAAGCGGTTGTGGAGGAACAAAAAATTCATCCCAACCACGATTTCAACAGTGTTTACGTATCTGAACCAATTCAATCTGTTATGGAGGAACCAAAAATTCATCCAGACAATCTATATAATAGTGTCTACAGTCGCACTTACGATTTCTAAGTGCCGACCGACATAAACCTTTGGAGTACTAAGAGTATAGCAATTAACCTCTCATTACTAATTATATCAGTTGTCTAGAAAGCGACCAGCACCCGATTGGGTGATAATTTCATCAAAGTTAAATAAACATCCAGTTAGTCTGTTGTGCCAAGGGTAACACAATTAATCAAGGGATGTTGAAGCCACAGACCTTCGTTTTTTGGGCGGGAACTCATCAAGGGGATTGCATCATTAGTGAGTGACACTAAGCAATGATGCAAAGTTCCTGTCAGTTGGAGCAAAATTGGTAAAACTTTCCTGACGCTGATTTGTAGCGCCGCTTCACTTTCCTCTAACTTATCAATGGGATTTGGGTCAATGAGGAAGCGACTAATTTGACCTAAACTTAAATAGGTGTCTTTAAACTGAACTATACCAGCATAGATCATATAGTCTACTGGTACGCCTATATAATTGCACAACTCTTCCACTATAGTACCTCCTGTTTCTAATTGCAACCTTTTCATCCGAGATAGAACGTTTTACCCTTTGGGTGACGCTCGTGCCGACGTTCCTACGTCGCTAACGCTAACGCAGTCGCCGTGAGAGCGGGCTAACCCTCCTTCTCCCAAGGGGAGACGCACTCGCGTTCAGCGCTGTCTCAGCGATGAGTTGCTTGATGTCCAATACCGTTCAGTTAAGGCATTTATTCGTTGAGGCAGGCAGGGAAGCAGGGGAC
>CAZZVG010000831.1:0-3838 GCA_964657295.1 Iningainema sp.
TTCAAAAGCGTGTGCCGCACCACCGGGGATAGAGTGACTTTCACAGACTATAACATCAAAACCATACCGTGCTAAAAGCGCAGCACAACTCAACCCGCCAATCCCACTACCAATGACGATTATATCTGTTTGTTGAGAATTCAAACTGGATGCTGTCATAAGTTCATGATAGCTGAATGTATGGTTGATAGCTACTGATGAGAGCGTCAAATTAGAGCGCTTTTTAATTTTTAATTCTAAGGGTAAACTCGTCCTTTCCAAGCACCACCTTGCCCTTGCCAGTGACGCCAAGCTGAGTCTATCGTCATCAGATTATAGAGAAGGGCGATCGCAGGTAGACAGCAGGCTAACCAAAGAGGACACTTATAAAAGCGGATCGTCGGTAAATAAGCAAGTGTCATTAGCAGCCACCCCAGAAAGCCTGTTGCTGCCAACAACCAATTGAACGTCAAACTACCAAAAATCACAGCTAAAGGAGGAATGAGGTAAATCAACGTCATCCCCAATACAGTTCCCAGCAAAAGCAATGGAGAATAGTTCAACTGTGTAAAAGCCGTCCGGGCTACCATATCCCATATAGTATCGAGATTTGGATAGGGTCGCAAGCTGCGAGTCAAAGCACTCAATCCTAGCCAGATGCGCCCCTGCTTCTCTGCCTTCCCCCCTCTCTTAACCGCCATACCCAAGGCACAGTCATCAATTAAAGCTTGCCGAACGACTTGAATACCACCAATTCGAGCTAAAGCTTCAGGGCGAATTAGGATACAGCCTCCAGCCGCAGCTGCAGTGACTTTACTGGGATCGTTAACCCAACGAAAAGGGTAAAGTTTCTGGAAGAAAAAGACGAAAGCAGGGATCAACAGTTGCTCCCAAAAACTTTCACACCTAAGTTTAACCATAACTGAAACAAGGTCTAAATCTTCTTGCAAAGCTTTAGTTACCAGTCGGCGGAGATTGCTAACGTCATGCTCAATATCCGCATCTGTCAGTAAAAAATATTCTGGTGCTTCTCTTGACTTATTATTCAGTGTTTCTACTGCCCGAATCCCTTGTTCAACTGCCCAAAGTTTGCCCGTCCAACCCGGCGGTAGTGTTTCTGCTGCCAGGATATGCAATTGTTCCTCCTTCGCTAACTCTTGTGCCGTTTCTTTGGCAACTTGACTGGTGCCATCCGTACTGCCATCGTCTACTAAAAATATGTTGAAGCCGCCGGGATAGTCTTGAACGAGGAGTGATCGCAAGGTAATGGGCAACAATTCAGCTTCATTGCGTGCTGGAATCACTGCACAAACAGTAGGGAAATCTTTTAATTTTGTTTCTCCCTCTTCTAATTGCTGATCTACCCGCCAAAATTGCCCTCGTAAACTGAGTAATCCTATCCAAATTGCTAACGATAAAAGCGTTAGACCTAATTCAATTTCACTCATAGTTTTAATGTTATTTATTATACTTTTATTGACTTAAGTAGATAGCTAATAGCAGTAATTAGCTATTTTTTTGCATTTAGCTTAGTCAATTATCTATTCTTCTCTAAATTACTGCGTTTTTCATCCTTTCAAACCACAATCCTTGGTCAGCACGAACATCGCCTACTAATTCAGACTGGCACGAAACCTCATGATGTTGGAAACAAAACACTGTTAATTAACGACTTGAATTTTGATCAAGTATGAGAAAATACTTTTCTAACTCCTTGCCGCATCCAAACTATTGTTGAGGTTGAGTCGTAATTTCATGCAAACTCAAGACAGATCGGTAACGTCAAAAGTCGCCGCAGCGATCGCAGCCAGCCAAAACCATTTTTTTTCTATTCAAAATCCCGCAGGATACTGGTGGTCGGAGTTAGAATCCAATGTCACCATTACTGCGGAAGTTGTCCTCCTGCATAAAATTTGGGGAACAGACCGAGAAAGACCCCTGCATAAAGTAGAATTTTACCTGCGTTCTCAACAACGGGAACACGGAGGCTGGGAGCTTTTCTACGGTGATGGTGGAGAACTTAGCACTTCAGTAGAGGCATACATGGCACTGAAACTGCTGGATGTGCCAGAATCTGATCCGGCAATGATAAAAGCAAAGAAGTTTATCATAGCACGAGGCGGGATCAGTAAAACTCGTATTTTTACTAAGTTACACCTAGCTTTGATTGGCTGTTACGACTGGCGTGGTCTTCCTTCTCTTCCACCTTGGGTAATGTTATTGCCTTCGGCTTTTTTCGTGAACATTTACGAAATGTCTAGCTGGGCAAGGTCAAGCACTGTGCCACTGCTGATTGTGTTTGACAAGAAACCTGTTTATCAGCTTAGCCCAAACATAACATTGAACGAGCTGTATGCAGAAGGAACTGAAGTTTCGTATGAATTACCACGCCAGAATGATTGGAGTGATTTGTTTATTCTGCTGGACAATGCCTTTAAGTTAGCAGAAAAGCTGAACTTAGTTCCTTTCCGATCCGAAGGGATTAAAGCTGCAGAACAATGGATTTTGGAACGGCAGGAAGCAACAGGCGACTGGGGTGGGATTATTCCGGCGATGCTAAATTCGCTGTTAGCTTTACGCTGTCTAGGTTATGATGCCGCAGATCCGATTGTACACAGAGGACTTCAGGCAGTTGATAATTTTGCCATTGAAACAAAGGATACATACAGAATACAGCCTTGTGTTTCTCCGGTGTGGGATACTGCTTGGGTAATGCGATCGCTCGTAGAGTCGGGCTTAGATCCAGACCATCCGACAATGGTACGAGCAGGAGAATGGTTGTTAAGCAAGCAAATTTTGGATTACGGCGATTGGAGTGTTAAAAATCGTCAAGGACAACCAGGTGCATGGGCATTTGAGTTTGAAAATAGATTTTATCCAGATGTAGACGACACGGCTGTCGTCGTCATGGCTTTAGAAGCTGTGAAACTCCCCAATGAAAAACTTAAGCAAGCGGCGATCGCTCGTGCTGTAAAATGGATTGCGTCTATGCAGTGTAAACCAGGCGGTTGGGCGGCATTTGACTTAGACAACGACCAAGACTGGCTGAACTCAATCCCCTATGCCGATCTCAAAGCCATGATTGACCCCAATACGGCTGATGTTACAGCCAGGGTGTTAGAAATGCTGGGGAGTTGTCACCTGTCAATCGCTCCTGAGAAGCTTGAGCGATCGCTTACATATGTGTTAAGCGAGCAAGAAACTGAAGGTTGCTGGTTTGGTCGTTGGGGAGTAAACTACATTTATGGAACGAGTGGAGTCCTTTCTGCCTTATCCGCAATTGCCCCAGAGAAGACGCGACTCAGTATAGAACGGGGTGCGGCTTGGTTAGTCAGTTGTCAAAACCCAGATGGTGGTTGGGGTGAAACTTGCAAGAGCTACAATAACCCAGATCTTAAAGGAATTGGACCTAGTACTGCATCGCAAACAGGTTGGGCAATCTTGGGCTTAATCGACGCAGGCAAGGCGATCGGCATTTCAGCTGAATTAGCCATCCTGCGGGGAGTCAACTATCTCCTAGAAACTCAGCACTCGGATGGGACTTGGAATGAGGCGGAATTTACAGGTACAGGCTTTCCCGGCCATTTTTACCTAAAATATCACCTCTACCAACAGTACTTCCCATTATTAGCTCTTAGTCGCTATCAAGCTGTATCAGCCTCTTAGTAATTTGTCAAACATAGCTGAATGCTTAAATTATCCATAAGCATTCAGATTTCTTCCCTGAAGTAGTTGCGCTCCAAGTTGAAGTTGAGTATTACCGAACATAAAGCATACGTAGATAAATTCAGCAATAAGAGCAATTTTTGCGTAAGTCCTGATGATATAACCCGAAAACTGGCTTCTGGAGTTTAGACTA
>CAZZVG010000832.1:0-3831 GCA_964657295.1 Iningainema sp.
ATGTTGCCTTGCTGACGACCGAGGGCAACTGGACCTAAGCGATCGCTCATCCCAAAGCGTGTTACCATCTGACGAGCGACACGAGCAACTTGTTGCAGGTCGTTAGAAGCACCAGTGGTAACTTCTTCTTCACCATAGATTAACTCTTCAGCAAGACGACCACCCAAAGCCACAGCCATCTGATTTTCCAGATAAGAGCGGCTGTACAAACCAGTATCCATGCGGTCTTCACTGGGGGTAAACCAAGTTAAACCACCTGCTCTACCGCGAGGAATAATGCTAATCTTCTGTACTGGGTCATAGTCTGGCATCAAAGCACCAACCAGGGCGTGACCTGCTTCGTGATATGCTACCAGTTCCTTGCGCTTTTCGCTCATTACCCGATCTTTCTTCTCTGGACCTGCCAGTACGCGATCAATGGCGTCGTTGATTTCATCCATCGAAATTTCGGTTAAATTTCGACGTGCTGCGAGAATTGCGGCTTCGTTCAACAGGTTGGAAAGATCTGCACCAGTAAACCCAGGAGTCCGACGGGCAATTCTCTCCAAATCTACATCTTTTGCTAATGTCTTGCCACGAGCGTGAACTTTGAGAATTTCCACCCGTCCAGCGTAATCTGGTCGATCTACGACGACTTGACGGTCGAAACGACCAGGACGTAGTAATGCTGCATCTAAAACATCGGGACGGTTGGTAGCAGCAATAATGATGATGCCAGTATTGCCTTCAAAGCCGTCCATTTCTGTCAGCAACTGGTTGAGGGTTTGTTCCCTTTCATCGTTACCACCGCCTAAACCCGCACCCCTCTGACGCCCTACAGCATCAATTTCATCAATAAAGACGATACAAGGAGCGTTGGCTTTTGCTTGCTCGAACAAGTCACGAACGCGAGATGCACCTACACCCACGAACATTTCCACAAACTCAGAACCGGAGATGGAGAAGAAGGGGACACCAGCTTCACCAGCTACAGCACGAGCTAGCAAGGTTTTACCTGTTCCAGGAGGACCGACAAGCAGCACGCCTTTGGGAATTTTTGCTCCAATGGCTGTAAAGCGATCAGCGTTTTTCAGAAAATCTACGACTTCGTTAAGTTCCAACTTGGCTTGGTCGATACCAGCGACATCACCAAAAGTTACTTGAGTTTGCGGTTCCATTTGCACTCTGGCTTTAGACTTACCAAAGTTCATTGCTTGGCTTCCCGGACCGTTTTGAGCACGCCGCAGCAAGAAGAATAAGCCAACAAGAAGCATTACAGGGAAAAATAAGCTGCTCAGTGCCTTCCACCAAAGTGTTTCATCTGTTTGAGCTAAAACATTAATATCAACGCCTTTTGCGCTCAGTGTGTTGATCAGTTCGGGGTCGTTAACCAACGTCACTAATTTCTTGTTTGGGTCGGACTTAGAGGTGACAAGAGCCGTTGTCCGATCTGCACTAATACTAACTCTCTCTACTGCCCCTTTTTGGACTTCATCAATAAACTGGCTATACCGCCAAGTCTCTCTGCTCTGTGGTTGTTTGTCAAAGAACGCTGTCCCTAACGCAATGACAACAATAAACAGCAGTGCGTACAGCCCAGCATTTCTCCATCGCTTATTATTCACGCTTGGTCAATCCTCCTACATTCCTTGTCCGTTCTTTTTTGTAAAGAGTGGACATTTCTTAGAATTATGTTAACTTATCTTAAAATATAGCAAATTCCACGCCTATGATGCTATAAAAAATTCTCGCAGTTGCTGAAGACTAATATGGTGGGAATTATAGATTAGCCTCCCTGTAGCCTGCACAACTGTATGAATTGGGACGACTTCTACAACACTGTTGGTGTAGGCGATCGCCTCAAATCTCTTGACTACATCAACCGTCCAGGTTTCCTCCCTCACTTTTTGATCATTCCTCAGCCAGTTCAACAGCTGCTTTCGCACAACTCCTGGCAAAATCCCCACATTTTCCGACGGTGTCCACCACACTCCATCAAGCCATCCCCAAAGATTTCCCGTACTGGTTTCTAGCCAACTGCCTACGGCATCTACTAAAATCGCTTCTTGAGCATTAAGTTTTTCTGCATTCCTTTTTGCCAACCAAGCGCTCAGGTAATTTCCCGTTTTATGAGAAGGTAGATTGCGTGCATATTTTTCTTCGGCTAAGATAGCTAGTATACCATTCTTTTGGTTTTCTGTCAAATGAACAGGTAATAATTTGCCAGTTATCCACTCTCGGCCATCAGGAAAGATCGTTATTCTTAGGACAGGGAAGTTTTGCATGACGATCTCTGCCCCTTGACGTACGCGTTGCCAATCAGGCTGTTGCCAACCAAAGGTTTCCAAGCTAAATTTTAGGCGAAAGCAGTGTGCTGCCCAGTGAGTTAAACGACTATCCAGCGAATTGTTATACACCCTCAACGTCGTAAAAACAGTGGCACCATACAATAAACCCGGATCGCCAATTTCTAATTCTAAAGTTTGAGACTGAATAAATTTGCCGTTGTACCAAAAAATAGTAAGTCGCTAGTAGGTAGTGGTTTAGTAAGTCGGTAAAATTCAATTTAAATGATCACATTTATTACTGATAACGCCCGAAATTTGTCTTTTTTAAGACTTTCCGCACTAACATAAATTGTCATTTCCATGAATTTATGTAAAGGATCGTAGTTGCGCTACCCTTACGGGAAGCAACTGACGCTCCTGACGCTAACGTGTCTACAGCGCTGATATCTAGGGCGAGGTCAGCACAACTACAAACCTTTATTTATTTGTGCCAACCTACTTATCGTAACCAATAATCACCAAAAACTAACTATCTTTTTTCGGAAGCTGAATTTTCGTTGTCCCGTCAGGGTTAGTGATCACATCTCCTCCTAAAGCTTTGATTTCACTGATTGCTCTAGCGCGAGTTTTTTCATCAACTTTGTTATTTAAAACCATTGTCCAACCTACTATTTTAGCAAAATTACCGCTAGGATGTTGACTGAGAAATTTAGCAGTTTGACTAGAAACAAATGCGATTTGTTGACTTTCGGGATCGGCATGAGTCTTTGCCCAAGCTGCTGCCATTTCAAAGGATTGTTTTGAGGCGGTTGAATTTCCCAAAAATAATAATTCGTCAACTCCTTTATAGCGCCAGACATAATAAGATTGTGGGGGAATTTGAGGAGATAGGGACTTTAAACCTCTTTGCGTTAATTCTATAGAACGTTCTGGCATTGCAGCATATATGGAAGTACTAGTAGAAAGACTGAGGTAAGCTGCTAAAAAGCGCGGATCGCGTCCCAGAATGACTTCAAAAAATTCAGGGCTAAGCCTGTAACCTGTTTTGTCACGAACTTCATCGTCACCAAAGTATTGTGCAAAATCAAGATATGTCCAATCTGCGATTAAGTTAGCATAGCCAAAACTCGGCAGTTTGTTAAGTAAGTTAAGACGAAGCTTTTCTGAATTTATCTCTTTTTCTAAAGTCCCTAAAGAAGCAGTTTTATGACTATAAAGTAGTTTTTGCATAAGTGGAAATTGAAGCAAGCCAACTCCCAACATACACAAACAGACAATAAAAGCTGTCATGACAGCTTGACGATATATCAGGAACACCATGTCTGTCGTACAGGTAGATGGTAGACATACACATATTTCCCAAAAACTAGATGAAAGTATCAACTCGCTTCGATCCGATCTAAAATGGCGGAGCTTGTTGAAGAAGTTAGAATTCAGAATCCAGGAGTCAGAATCAGTTGGATGGGGATTCAAACACCTTTACTCAGGAGCCAGTCGTACAGGACTTATTCTGACCGAACAAGGCAAAAGTTAAAAGTTAAAAGGCAAAAGAAAGAAAAGGAAA
>CAZZVG010000833.1:0-3298 GCA_964657295.1 Iningainema sp.
GTTAAAAAGATTAGAGAGTTAAATCCGTGCTGCTTGGAAAGTACCGACCAATAACTTTAGCGAGGCAAACATTCACAAAGATGGATATGGTTACGCTTGTTAAAACAAGCGTTCGTTTTCCTCCGTGGTCTAAAGACACACGGTTTCCAACGTATCGGAGATTTTTAGATGACTCTGGCGGAAACTGCAAACAACAAGAATTCTCAAAATCCCTTTCTTTGCCTCAACTACGAAGCGGCATTGGAATCTTTGGGCGATGATTACTACGACGAAGTTACGGCAGAAGAATTTTCCGAACATATTCTCCGATGGCGTAACGATGCACTGCTCCCTCAATTAGGACTAAATGTTCAATCCGTCACAGAAGAAGATTTCATCGTCGCTTTTGGGAAATTTGAAAAGCGACAACCGTTGTTAGCACTGCGTTACCACGGTTATCAATTAGGTGAATACAACCCCAGGTTAGGTGACGGGAGAGGCTTTCTCTACGGGCAAGTACGTGGTATTGATGGTGAATTGTACGACTTTGGCACTAAAGGTTCTGGAAGGACGCCTTACTCTCGCGGTGGCGACGGGATGCTGACACTTAAGGGAGGCATCAGGGAAGTTCTAGCGGCAGAAGCACTGCATTATATGGGAGTGAAAACTTCACGCTGTCTGAGCTTGATTGAAACAGGTGTGTCTCTCTGGCGGGGTGACGAACCTTCCCCGACTCGCTCCTCCGTGATGGTGAGAATGAGTCGATCGCACATTCGATTTGGCACTTTTGAACGACTGCACTACTTACGACGTCCGGATTTAACGAAAAAACTGTTAAATCACGTCATCTCGGTTTATTACCAACACTTAAGTGATGAAACAGATAAATACGTTCTGTTTTATGCAGAATTAGTCCAACGGGTAGCACAACTGGTAGCGCAATGGATGACCGCAGGCTTTTGTCATGCAGTTCTCAATACTGATAATATGTCCATTACAGGGGAGAGTTTTGACTATGGTCCTTACGCATTTATTCCCAGCTATCTACCCCATTTTACCGCCGCATATTTTGACTATTATGGACGCTATTGTTACGGTCAGCAACCAGACGTTTGTAAGTTGAATTTAGAAATGCTCACTGAAGCATTCAAGTCTGTTATCCCTTCCAGCGATATGGAGGCGGGATTAGCCTGCTTTAATGATCATTATCATAGTGAATACAACTCTTTAATGCTAAAAAAGCTGGGTTTTGATCGCTCGCCATATCCAGTAGATATAGAGATTGTGAATCTCACGATTCAATTATTGAAAGATACTCAAGTTGGTTATCACCAATTTTTTTATGAGATGGCTCATACCTTTTCATCTCAATGGCGCGACGACCCAGCTACAATTATGGCTGATTCAGGGATTGTGCCAATTTCCGGAACTTCAGAAATTTTTGATAGCTGGTGCATAGCATACCATAAAATTTTGAATAATTACGAGCAAAATTACATGGATGTTATCGCCCAAAACTTAGCTCGTCACAATCCCAAAACCGTGTTATTAAAACCCGTAATTGAATCGGTTTGGGAACCAATTACTCAAGAAGATAATTGGCAACCTTTTTACGAGTTAATTAAGCGAATTCAGTCAGGAAAATAGTTGGTTATTAGTTGTCAAAAAAACACTCACCAATTATGGTTGATAGACTGCACCAAAACTGTGGTCTGGATTAATCTCAATGACTAAATCAACGAATGTTGGGGATTTGACTAAAGGAGTGATAAATAATTCAGGATGAAGCGATCGCCAAAAGTAATTGACAAATTCCTCCACTTGTGTATCTGTCATCCCCAAATTACCAGCAGCAATCATCTGCCGTTCCGCTTGTTTGCGCCACTCTAAAGAAAGACGATAATCTTTAGGAAACAGCACAATCAAGCGATCTAATCGTTCCCACAGCGTTAGATAGTCGTTGAGTTTGTGATTCAGATCGCGAGCAAATATTCTATCATCTTCTGTAACAATAGGTAAGGGTGCGATGTCAAATGTCGCTGGGTCGATTGGTCGCACACCCACAAACCAACCTTCAAACAGGACAATATCTATATTTTCCACCATTAGAGGGGTGGTTCGATCACCAGCACCTGCATAGGCGGATTTGTCAA
The DNA here is from genome assembly GCA_964657295.1 of Iningainema sp. Classification (GTDB taxonomy): domain Bacteria; phylum Cyanobacteriota; class Cyanobacteriia; order Cyanobacteriales; family Nostocaceae; genus Rhizonema. Next base: position 2,133 of record CAZZVG010000833.1, read on the forward strand.
AGCGAGGTACTGCAACTGGACTTTTGCAGTGACGAATTTGATCTAGAGTACTTACACCCAGTTCAATATCATGAGTTCCTGGTGGCCCACGCCAAATTAAACGCGAGTCTTGTTGTTGTAAAATCAAGCGATCGCGATAAGTTTTGTATAAATCATCTAAAGATAAGCTTAAAGTGCGGTATCCCATCTGTTGGAGAATCAAGGACAAAACTTTACACATTGTTGTTTTGCCAGTTCCTTGTCCTCCTAAAATTCCTTGTATAAAAGGACGTCCGAGTTTTTGGCGGTGTGATGCTAGTTCAATTGCTAAAGGGCGCAACACCTTTAACATTGCTTCTGGTTGCATCTGGATTGTTTGACAGACATGACTCAAATCTTGCATTCTTCCAACTCTCCTCAAGAACCTAGCTTGAAGGCTTCCAAAAACAGACTGTAGGTAAGACCAACTTTCAACAGATAGAGTGATTCCGCCCAGAGCGATCGCTTCTGTTTTTGAGTGCGACTGTAAAAGCTCCGGCTGCCAAATTCCGTCACAACCAAGAGAATCCCAGCTGTCACAATATCCCATTCAGCCGTTTGTCCAGCAGTCGTCGCCACGGCCGATCCCAAAAAAAACCCGAAGAAAAAACTCATCCCTAACAGCGAGAATCGCCGCCAAGGATTCAAAAACCATTCCCCCAAGCTTCTGGCAATAGCATCAAATAGGTTGTTGAGTCGAGTGTTTTGCATCAATCCAACTTCCGTTTGTCGAAATTTTTTAAGATTCCCTCTCCATTAAACAGAGTAGCGTTTATGATGGGTGTAAAACGAGTGAATTAGTCTTTTTTCTAGGTCCAATATTTTTTCTATAATAAAAATATAGATTTTGCTATCTGCTGATTGCTTGGACTGAACGCGACAAAGTTTATACCTTTCACTCGTAAATTACAGGATAGCTTATAGAGGGCGGTTTTCTCTACTTGCCTGTTTGATAATAAGCTACTATTTGGTCAAGGCTAGACAAAATACTTATTCCTAAAAATTATCAATATGAAATCGTCAGCGTATCGTCAAGTTGTTCTGGCAGCTTGTTCGTTCGGACTGCTTCTACTGCCAATGGGATGCTATGAGGTAAGTGTATCTTTTGAACCACGACAACCAGAAACATCTTCACAGCCTACGACAGA
>CAZZVG010000833.1:3308-3829 GCA_964657295.1 Iningainema sp.
CCTGCTTCAACACCAACGACTCCAGCAGAACCCAATCAGTCTAATCATGCTGACTTGACAAATCTTCATAACTCCAGTAAAAAAGTAGCATCGGGTACTTTACGAATGAGCAATCAAACTGCTCAAGCTGTGCGCCTTGCTTTACTAGCGCGGCGCTCAACACCGAAGGACTCAGGCACAGGGCAACCGAAATATGCTGTTCCAGCACATTGGGATTTCGCGCCTCAAGAAGGTAGTGAGAAGGGGCTAATTCTCTCCTTGCCTAACGGTAGCTTAAAGCTGGAGAAAGGAGATATTTTAGTTGCCTTTGCACAAGATGGTTCCCGTCGCTACTGGGGGCCATATGTTGTTGGCGAAACTTCGTCACCTACTTGGAATTCCAAAAACGGAGAATGGCAATTAGTCCTTAATCCTTAGTTTCTTTCTCGTTTTAGGAACCACAAAGCTGTACTAAAGTCAACTTTATTTATTGGCATCATCTCATCCTTAAAAATGGTGAAATTTTGTGTCATATTATGTTC
>CAZZVG010000834.1:0-3828 GCA_964657295.1 Iningainema sp.
GTTAACAGGGATTTATTTTAAAGAAGCATTTTGCTTTAATCGTTTGGAAACCAAGCTGCTAACACCAATAGTACCGTTACTGCTGCTAGGACATTTAACAGGGGTGCTACCAACTGAGTGGGAACGGGTTTTATTAGGACTTTGGGCAGTTTTGTTTGTAGTATTTGCCTTGCGTAAAGCTGTGCAAGCCATTACTCCAGATATAGGGGATAAATCTGTATTTGCTTATTTAGCAAAAACGCCGTAATTCCTCGGCTTAAGAAGACCGGGGAATTATGGCGATAAAAAGTGAGACATTCCCAAATCCATTTTTGCGCAGCAAAATGAAATTTCCCCCGAATAGCGCAGCATTGCTAAATCAATATAAGAAATGGTAATTGGGGAAAAGCTAATTGCTAATGGCTAATTGCCAATCTTCCATTAGCCATTAGCCTTGACCTTTTCATTTTTGCTTACGCTTGGTGGTAAATATGGTGGTAAACATCATGAGGAAGCCGCCTATAAGAATTGCGATCGCCATTCCCGCTGTCACCAAGTCAAGTACGTTATTGTTGTCCATAATTTTAGAAATAATTTTCCTTTATCCTGTCATCAAACAGGAGTGAAAAGTTAAGTAGACAGACACAAATAATTCTAAAATATTTGTTCTACATATAGGGCGGGCGAGACGCCCACCCCAGAAGAGAACTGCTTTTCTTGTGGGGTGGGCATCCTGCCCGCCCTCTTTTCAGTTTATCTGTGCCTACCAACTTAATTATTTTTACTCCCCACTCCCCATTCATTAAAAATCCACCCCTTGCTTGAGTTCTACACCATGATTGGCATAGTGCTTATGGCAGTACACCTCGGAGTGAATGCTAGCTAAGTCAAAGTATGTCGGCTGATTTTGACAGCGACCGGTGATAATAACTTCAGTGTCGCGGGGTTTGCGGAGTAAAGCTTGGACAATCGGTTCAACAGGCAGGAGTTCCAAATCAACAGTGGGATTGAGTTCGTCGAGGATAATAGTTTTGTACACACCTGATGCAATCGCCGTCTTGGCGATTTCCCAACCACGTTCGGCTTCCACGTAGTCTAATTCTTGCCGACAGTTGCGCCAGACAATAGCATCTCGACCACAGCGTTGATGATCCACTACCTGTGGATATGACTGTTGTAAGGCGGCGATCGCTGCATCTTCTGTGTAGCCCATACCACCTTTGAGCCACTGCAAAATCAGCACACGGGTAGATCCTGGATGATTAATTCCCCTACCGATGGCTTGCAACGCTTTACCCAGAGCACTGGTAGACTTACCTTTACCAGCACCAGTATAAATTTCAATGCCTTGAATTCCTTGTGCTAAAGCTGTCGGGTGGTGATGGGGTTTCATTTCCGAGTGCAAATCCGCAATATCCAGCAACTTTTGCGGAGCTGCACGTCCTGTAGCAATGATTTCCAACTCTTGAGGTTTAGATTTTAATGTTCCCACGACCTCATCTATATCTAGTAAACCCAAATCTAGGACGGGGTTAATTTCATCTAAGACGACAACCGAATACAAATCGGAGGCAAGTGCACCTTTAGCAACATCCCAACCCCGCGCCGCCTCAGCTCTGTCAAAAGGCGTAATGTCCTCTGGTCCAAAAAATTCTGCTCTACCAGTGCGAACTTGATCAATTAAATGAGGAAACCCCCGCTGCAGAGCAGCAATTGCCCCATCTTCGTCATAATCCCGTTCTGGACCTTTTAAAAACCGCAGCAGCAAGACACGATTAGAATTGCTAGGTGTATTTATCCCCAAACCAATTGAGCGCAAAACAACTCCTAAAGCCGCTTGCGACTTGCCTTTCCCTATACCATCATAGATATGTATTTGACCAGTAAGCCTTGAGGGGCGCACTTGCGCCGTACGAATACCGATGCCGTTCCTTGTCATCTCTCAAAAAGCTGTAACGTCGCAGTCTTTCATATTATCCAAGGTTTCATACCATCTGGTAAGGACTGTAAACTGGTATTTAGGCATCGAAGACTGGCTAATCGCTAATCGCTAATCGAAGACTGGCTTTTAACAATTAGCACTCTTACAATTAGCGAACAATTAGCGATTCCCTCAAAATTGCCGCTATACTCTCTTAAGTCATACCTTACTGATTACCCGTTTATGCCTGAATATCCTTTTATTCCCAGAATTTTTCCCCTTGGTGTAATTTTGCTTGATTTTTTATTTTTAATGGTGGCAATACCAATCGAAGCATATATCTTGCACAATAGGCTAAAATTTGACAAAAAAACTAGCATTTTTTATTCCATTTGTATGAATCTCTTTTCCAGCGTAATTGGTTGGATCGTATTTTTTGTAGCGGATTCAGTGTTACCAGTAAGATATACATCTGAATTTATAAATTATCTTTTTTTCAATCGACTCCAATATGAATATAATATACAAACTCTTATAGTTTTAACCGCTTTTATAATTTTCTTTGCAAACTTTTTGTTGAAATACTTATTATTAAGAGTCTTGTTAATATCACTTACTGAACCAGGTAAAAATGAACCAGAACCACTTATACGACGCAACTCACGCCGTAATTACAAGAATAAATTGCAAACTTCAAATTTAATTACATCCTTACTAATAGCAAATGCACTTAGTTATAGTGTGATTGTCATTATTTTATTTATTCGGGCAGCATATGTATGAAAAATATAACTAAAAATGTCTTTTATTCATTTTTCATTTAGAACAGTTATAGGGGAAAATATGAACTTATTCTTTAAAGATTTCTTCGGTACTTTCAAGGTTTTTGAAGGGATTTACGAGCGCATAAGAAGGATAGTAGTTCCGCCTAAGGCTTATTCTTGGCAAACATTACTTTATTTAAGTCTTTTTTCTTTGTTAATGTCATCTCTTTCTACAGGTTATATAAAAGATTTAATCGCACTTTGCGGCTGGTTATTTTTAATTGCCGGTACTGCTTGGTATACCACTGACAGCCCTTTATATGTCCCCAGTACTAATATGCCCATCGGGTCATTGATAACTGGATTCTTAGTCAGTGTTTTTGCCTTTGGTCAAGAAAAAGAGATGCTTACACCAAGAACAATAGTTTTTTGGCCAACAATTTCAGCAATAATTACTGCAATTCCAGAATTTTTTGAAGGAACGGGTACAGAGGCAAAAACTCAGATTCCCAAAATAGAAGCACGTCAAAAAATTATAGTTTTACTTGCCAGCTGTATGGTACTTAGTTGCTGGTTACAATTTTGCTTTGTTGTGGATAAATGGTTAAATCAATATCCTAGTGTGCAGATAGATAATGTTGAGCGCAGTGCCTTGATTGTGAAAAGTGGACCCGCAGTTAAAGTTCTGCCGAAAAACGGCGTTGTAATTTTAAAAGAACTTGAACCCCTCATAGACGAACAAATAGCTAAAAGACGTTGGTCGGAAGTAGAACAATGGTTACTTGATGCACGAACTCGAGTAGACAAGCTGGGTAAGCAAGTCATAGAAACAAATCTGGCGGCATATGACGAGAGGTTTCTATGGCACGTTGAACCGCGTATATCCAATGTCAAATCTGGATATAAGTTAGATTTACTAAGTATTTGGAGAGGTCCGAGTGCCAACCCTAATGGGTATTACCTCAAAAAGTCTTGTCGGATTGATCCAGTTGCAGTTTCTACAAACACCTCCACCGTAACTGCCAGAAAACCAGAGGATAATACCACTACCATTGCAGAAATTGAATGCGATCCCATCAGTCCTAAAATTTATGTAGGGTCGCCCCCGCCTCAGTAGAGAAAAGGGGAGTGGGGAGTGGGGAGTGGTTAGTAGATAGTGGTTAG
>CAZZVG010000835.1:0-1948 GCA_964657295.1 Iningainema sp.
TACTGCTCGGTTAAAATAATTACAATTACGCGAAACCCTGTAGAGACGCGATTAATCGCGTCTCTACAACCAGAATTCCCATCAAAAAAACCTTAACCGAGTAGTATTGTACCCTGCCCTATCGGACATTTCTCTCCGCTTGCGGAGAGGGGAAGGGAGTGAGGTTTACAACTCACCCGTAGCCAACATCTGAATAATCCGAGGCATTCCCGGATCGAACCCGCCTAGATCCCAAGACAGTGGATCTTGAGGATCTACCAGCGTAATTTGGTAAGGTGCAAGGGTGATGTACACCGCCTTGACGTTGGGATTTACTTTTTGCCGATACTCAGCTAGCGCTTGGCTTGGATGCCTAGAACCAGACCAGCTTTCTGAATCCGTCCAGAAACAGACGACATCAGCTTTGAACTTGTTCTTAATCATCCAGTCGTAAGCAACAGACGCATCTGTTCCGCCGAAATTTTGGTTGCTAGCTTTGCGAAGAGCAGAACTAAAACTATCTTTGGCGGTGATACCTAAGTCGCGGAAGTCGTTAGCAAAGCCACGAATCATGTAGTTCTTCTCTGCTTTTGCTGTTACCAGTGCCATTGTTGTGGCAACTTCACAACAACTCAGTCCCATATCCGCAATTAAGCTACCCATAGAACCGGAAACATCTACGGCGTGCATAAACACTTTGCCTATAGGTTGCACCACATCAAAAGACAATTCAACCGCCTTTTCTAAGATGTCCACAATTCGGTCAACTGGGTTCCAAGTCTTCTTGCTGCGTCCTAATCTCCCACCAGATTGATAAGTTTTGAGTGCTTTCAAAACATCAATCGGATGAATGCGACCTTTACGCAAATGTTCTTTGTTGTTGAGAACCGCTTCAACGCGCTGCAAATTATCGCGTTCATCAGACCCTAAAACACCCAGTTCAGTCAGTGAACCCAAGTTACGCAGCAATGCACCAATTGGCATTTCGTTGAACAGCAACTGCCAAGCCGATTTATCCATCTTGCCGACAGGGTTCGCCATTTCGTGGGTTAAATGACCTTGGGCAATAGCTTCAGGGGTATTATCTGGATTACGCTTTAACCACTCATACCACCAAATTTGCGCCAACGCCGCCGAGGGAATTTCTGCTGGTAATATTTCCCAACCTTTGACTACCCACTCAAATAGTTGTTGATGATCTTGTGTAGGTGGTTTGACATGGAACAAACGCAAAGCGTCGCGGTGGGAGAAATCATAGCGTTGCTGGTACTTCAGCAACTGGTAAGCCAAACCTTTAACATCTTCCCGTAAGAACCAATTTTTCCCAGCTTCGCGCACAACCTTACCAAATCCCCGCATAGACTTGGTGTAGTTCAGCCATTCATAAAAATGACTACCTGTGCGGACAACTTGCCGAAAAATTTCACCAAATGCTTTTTTGGCTTCTGGTTCTTCACCCATTGATAGCAACACCAAAGCTAAGATCGGCGCACTGTTGTTGATGGCGCGTCCATCGCTGGCGTAAAGGATTTCTTCGGCTACAGTTCTTGGATTTTTGGCGAGCGCTTGTCTTACAACCGTCACAAAATCCTCGGTCAATTCCTGCTTACCAGCATAGTATGTGCTTTGTGCCGTACCAATTAGCAAACAGCGCCGCAGCATTTTCCAAATACCAGCATCAAACATCCAACCTTGAGAACGCCCCTGGATCATCTCTGCTTCTCGTCCAGGAATAGGCTGAGTTTGTGGTGTCCCTTTTTGAGTGAAGAATTTGTAATTCATCTTATTTTATCTCCCAGCCTTTGCAGGCAAAAATGAAAGGTGGCGGAGCAGGACTCGAACCTGCGACCCTCCCGATTATCAGTCGATAACCCTCATTCTTCGGCCTTTTCGGGCAAGGGGTGAACAAGGATGTTTTTGGCGCTCTACCACTGAGCTATCCGCCACATGAAAATTAAAAATTAAAAAT
>CAZZVG010000835.1:1958-3826 GCA_964657295.1 Iningainema sp.
GTTTTCAATTGAATTGACCGCATTGTAAGGGCGCGTAAACCGCGCCCCTACGGTTATGTTGTGGTTTACCCAAATGAAATTCGCTCTAACTCATAACTCAGCACTCAATTTTGTGTAGGGGGCAGGATTTGAACCTGCGAATGGCGGTGCGATAACCCTCAATTCTTCAGCCTTTGCAGACAAGTTTGTGAACCAAGGACTATGGGTTATTAACCCATCCGCTGCCTTACCACTTGGCTACCCCTACATATTTGGTGTAGCGGGGCGGGACTTGAACCCGCATTTCCGGCGAATCAAGGGGGGTTCGTTAAAAGCGATAACCCTCAATTCTTCGGCCCTTTCAGGCAAAATTGACGCTCTACCATTGAGCTACCTGCCACATATACAATTTTGGATTCTAAATTTAACTTTTGACCAAGGGGTTTTTACTGATGTTTTTATGAAGAATGAAGCAAAAATACTTTGATGGGACTCTTAATGTAGCGGAGCGGGATTTGAACTCGCATCTCCAGAAGTTGAATCAAGGGTGTTGTTTAAGTTATCAGCGATAACCCTTGATATGTCGGCCCTTGCGGGCAAGGTGGGCGCTCTCCCAATTGAGCTATCTGCTACAAGTAAACTCCTTTGTGAACATCGGCTTGTATTATCGATGTAGTATATGTATTTCGAGATGTCAAGGGGTTGGGAAACTAATTTTGAGGTTGCTACTGATGTAGTATCGCCATATATAGTTGTGTTCTCTAGTACTCTGTCAAGGAAACTTTGAAAGGTTTGTAGTGAGGGCTTTAGCCCTCGTGTTCTTGAGGACTAAAGCCCTCATTACGAACAAATCATCATAAACCCCAAGCATTGTTGCTTTGGTGGACTACTAGCCTGCTGCTTGCAGGGTTTTTGCCGTACAGCAGTTTTCAATTGAGTTGACCACATTGTAAGGGCGGGGGAACCCCGCCCCTACGATAGGTTAATTTGCCAGGAAAAATTTCAGCAAAAAAGCAAACGCTACAAACAAATGTCCCAATTTTTGTCAAGATAATATTATTATTTTCCTAAAAGCCATTTGGCAAAAATCGGCATGAGTGAAAAAACAATAGAAAGCTACGGCAAGGGTTTTCTCGTTCTACTTTTGCCAATCTCATTTTTGATTATTTTCCTTGTTGCCACCTGGAAAGTTTGGGTGGCGGTAATTCTAATCGTCTTGGCTTTCAATATTTGGCAGTACTATAGGTGGCAACAGTGGTGTCTGCAAGTCAACCCGATCTTCAATCAACTGATTCGGGAAAATCAAGGCAGGATTACGCCAATAGACTTGGCAATGAAGGGAAATTTTTCAGGAGAAACGGCAAAACGCTACTTAGACACTAAAGCAGTGGAATTTGGTGCCCACACCCTTGACTCTAAAGAGGCAAGTCAGGTGTATTACTTTATAACCGCTAGCACTCTAGGCAGCATACTTGACAGCAGTGAGCCACCCAAAGAACTTTCTGCTCAACCAGTTGCCAAAACTGCCCTACCATTTCTGACACCACCGCAGCCTAAACAGCAGCAAGAACCAGAACCAGAAACTGAATCACAACCCCAACCGACTCAGGAGGAAGTCAAACGACCACTGGAAAAACAGTTAATTTTTGGCTCTCTCATTCAATCTGAACTTGCTAAACGATTAAATGTTTATTCCAGCACAGTATATAAACGGCGAGAAGATCCAGATTTTCCTGAATGGAGTCGCAGTAAGGATCCAGATGGCATTGCTTGGACATATTTCAGAAAAACTAAGGAGTTTTTTCCACTGGAAGAAGAAGGCAAAAATTAACTTAAAAATGGGGTGTGGGGAACAAATCAATTAAAAATTAAAAATGCAAAATTTTTAA
>CAZZVG010000836.1:0-824 GCA_964657295.1 Iningainema sp.
ATTAGCCATTAGCCCTTCGGGTGACGCTCGTTCCTCGCTAACGCCAGTTCCCTACGTACGGCGGGAAACAAGCTGCAAGGACTGGTCTCACCATGAGCCATTAGCTATTAGCTATAACCGATGACCAAATAATCATAAAAAAAGTAAATTATTTTTAGAGAACTTATTTTCTGCTGCTATGATAGGAAAGTTTTTTCAGAAACCTACGAAGCAAGAGTCAGAGCGGGTTCCCCCAGGTCAACACTTGGCTAAAGGTTTCCCCGTCTTAACTTATGGTGAAACACCCCCAATCAGCGTAGATGAATGGAAATTTCGGGTTTGGGGTTTGGCAAAACCTGTGACCTTTAGCTGGTCAGACTTTATGGAACTACCCCAAAACGAATTTACAGTTGACTTCCACTGTGTAACGCGTTGGTCTAAACTCGATGTCAAGTGGACTGGCATTAAGGTGACAGACTTCATGAAAGTAATTGAGGTAGACTCCAAAGCAGCCCACATTATGGAACATTGCTACGGCGGCTACACCACCAATATTTCAATGGAAGACTTTATGCGAGAAGAAAACTTCTTTGCCTTTGAAGTATTTGGTGAACCATTACCAACAGAACACGGTGGTCCGATGCGGCTCGTTGTTCCCCACCTCTATGCTTGGAAAAGTGCCAAGTGGATCAGTGGTTTAGAATTTCTAGAACGTGAGGAACTTGGTTTTTGGGAGCGCAATGGCTACCACCGCCGTGGCGAACCTTGGGCAGAGGAACGTTACAGTAGCTTTTAATAGCAATGGGGAATGGGGAATAGGGAATTAAAAATTAAAAATTAAAAAT
>CAZZVG010000836.1:834-3818 GCA_964657295.1 Iningainema sp.
CAACCAAGACAATTTGCCTTTATAGGGAGGGTATAAAAACTTAAAGTCTAGTAGAAAAGGTTTGCGGAAGACACTTTTGTAATGAGAAAAGGTGTCAAAACCAGCTTTACCATGATATTTCCCGATACCGCTATTACCTACACCTCCAAATGGTAGAGATGAGACACTCATATACATCATTGTGTTGTTGATGCCGACTCCACCAGATGAGGTTGACTGCAAAACCTGCAACAGCAAGTTTTTGTTATTAGAAAATAAGTATAAAGCCAAGGGTGAGGGTCTAGAGTTAATTATGGCGATCGCTTCGGTGATATCTGTATATTCAATCACAGGTAGGATCGGACCAAAAATTTCTTCCTGCATCACAGAATCTGTTAAGGAGACACGATCAATAACTGTGGGGGCAATATAACGCTCCTTCGGGTTAGTTTCTCCTCCAATCCTAATTTTGCCATCTTTCAGGAAATTAACCAACCGCTCCTCGTGTTTATTATTGATAATCCTGCCATAATCAGAACTGTTAGCTGGGTTATCGCCATAAAATTCTTGAATGCAACTTTGAATAGCATCTAACAAATTTTCCTTGATAGTTTTATTGACTAAAAGATAGTCAGGCGCGATACAACTTTGTCCAGCATTGATAAACTTGCCCCAAGTAATGCGTCTGGCAGTCAATTCAATATTGATGTCAGAATCAACAATGCAAGGAGATTTGCCGCCCAATTCCAGAGTCACAGGCGTGAGATGTTTTGCTGCTGCTTCCATGACTATTTTGCCCACAGCTATACCACCAGTAAAAAAGATGTGGTCAAACTTGAGTGCTAGTAGTTGCTGACTAGTTTCCACGCCTCCTTCTACCACTGCAATATAAGCCGGGTCAAAATGTTTGAGGATAATTTCACATACAATCCGAGATGTGTGGGGAGCAAGTTCTGAGGGTTTGAGAATTGCACAGTTTCCGGCGGCGATCGCCCCTACAAGCGGTGCAATAATTAGCTGAAATGGATAGTTCCAAGGACCAATAATTAAAACTACCCCTCGCGGTTCTGGATAAATTCTTGCTTCTGCGGGTAAGAGTTGAACTGGAACTGCTACTTTCTGAGGCTTATTCCAAGTCTTCAAATGTTTAATAGCATACTCAATTTCTTTTAGAATCAAGACCGTCTCGGTTGCAAAACTCTCAAGTTCCGGTTTATTTAAATCTGCCTTTAATGCCTGAAAAATCGCTGATTCGTATTCAATTATTACTTGTTTTAAACTTTTTAATTTTTGAAAGCGAAAATTAATATCTTTTGTTTTACCAGTTTGAAAAAAATCACGTTGGTTGCAGATAATCTCAGTCGTTGATACTTCAGTTCTCATCTTTTTTCCTCACCAGCAAGGATTGCTTAATTCAAAATATAAAATTCTTCTGACTACTGTTTTATAGGTAGACGTACAATAAATACACTACCTTTACCAACCTCTGAATTCACCTGAATGCTGCCTTGATGTGCCTCGACAATTCGATGAGAAAGGTACAATCCCAAACCACTACCAGAACGCTTGTGACTTCCTTGGCGAAATCGTTCAAATAAGATTGGTTGCTCTTCAAGAGGAATACCTTGACCTGTATCTGCTACCTCAATGGTAATGCTATCATCTGCAGCCACGCTTTTCAAACGGATGGTCACTGAACCGATATCCGTAAATTTAATTCCATTACCTATTAAATTGGTAAAAAGCCGATGTAGTTCTAAGCGATCGCCCATGATGCTGATAGTTTCCTCACCAAAATCCAGATTTACTGAAAGTTGCTTTTCGTCAGCTAAAGGAGTTAATTCCTTAGCGATCTCTTCTAGTAACTGGTGTAGATTAACTGGTTGAAACGCTAGAGTTTTGCGACCAGCTTCAAAGCGATAAACTTCCAGCAAGGTATTGACCATTTGCAGCAGGTTGCTATTACTGCGAGCCATAATGCCAATCACTTCCTGCATTTGCGCTGATAGCTCCCCCAAAGCTCCCTGTTGAAACAGCAGCAGTATCCGGTCAGCCGCTACCAAGGGAGTGCGCAAGTCGTGGGTAAGACGGGAGACAAAATCTTGCCGTTGGTGAGCGATTTCATCACGTTCATCGATAGTATGCTTGAGGCGGAGGAGCGATCGGACTCGTGCCAGCAATTCGTCTACTGTGACAGGTTTGCGGATAAAATCATCAGCACCCAAGTCTAATCCATGAGCGACATTAGGTGAGTCGTGGGCGGTAATCAGCAGAATTGGGATAAAAGGCAATTCCGTATTTTCCCGGACGCGCTTAGTGACTTCGTAACCATCTATTCCTGGCATCATGAGATCCAGCAATACTAAGTCACAAGGAGATTGTACGATTTTTTCCAAAGCATAAGCACCATTTTCTGCCGTACTAACTGTATAGCCTTCCTCCTCCAAAATGGTTCTGATTAAAAACACATTATCTGGAGAATCATCGACAACGAGAATTTTGTCAGATTTAGAAGATTGTGAACTCATGGGACGGAAAGATATATAGTAAAAGTAAATTGTTATAAAATCAGATTCAGCAGCGAGAGTGGAAGTCGCCTGCGGATACTCCCAATATTTTGCAAGAAATATTAAGTTTGCTGGCAACAGATGATGTTGGCAACGGATTAAAAACGGATGTAACGGATGAGTTATCTATGAGAATAACAGATCAAGCATCCGCTACATCCGCGCTCATCATCCGTTGCCACCGTTGCCCCTCCTTTACCAGTGGCAGAACCTGAATTGCCTGAAGGACAGGTGGATTTGGCTGAGGTTATGTGCCTATCCGCAATAGCAAGTGAGTACAACTTTGCCTGCTTAGATTAAATCTCACTTTCCTGACGTGGATCTTCTTGGGGAGGATGCCAGCCAACTCGTACCCAAAGCCGCCGTGATTTCTGAATGAAACCATTACCACGACGTTCATCATTCATATCAAGTCGATTAAACGTTGCTCGACCTATT
>CAZZVG010000837.1:0-3813 GCA_964657295.1 Iningainema sp.
GCTAGTGGTAGTCGAGACATGAAAATTAAAATTTGGCGGCGTGATTGAGTAAAATAACTTGGCATCGCAGCAAGGAACAGGGGAAGGATAATGGCTCAGGCTCATATTGGCATTATTGGCGGCAGCGGTCTATACAAAATGGACACCCTGAAAGATGTAGAAGAAATCCAAGTACAGACACCTTTTGGTTCACCGTCTGATGCCTTAATTTTGGGAACAATAGAAGGAACAAGAGTAGCTTTTTTAGCAAGACATGGGCGTAATCATACGTTATTGCCTTCAGAATTGCCCTTTCAAGCGAATATTTATGCGATGAAGCAACTGGGTGTAGAGTATCTCATCTCTGCTTCGGCAGTAGGTTCCTTGAAAGAAGAAGCCAAGCCACTAGATATGGTAGTACCAGATCAATTTATTGACAGGACAAAAAATCGGGCTTCGACATTTTTCGGAGAAGGAATAGTCGCTCATATTGCTTTTGCCGAACCGATATGTAAAAATTTAGCTGTTGTGGTAGCTGACGCGATCGCATCTCTCAAACTACCTGATGTTACTCTCCATCGTGGTGGGACATACATATGTATGGAAGGACCAGCATTTTCGACGAAAGCGGAATCCCATCTTTACCGCAGTTGGGATGCGACTGTGATTGGGATGACAAACTTACCAGAGGCAAAGTTGGCACGAGAAGCAGAAATTGCCTACGCCACCTTGGCACTAGTCACAGATTATGATTGTTGGCATCCAGACCATGATAGTGTTACAGTAGAAATGGTCATTAGCAATTTGCAGCGCAATGCCGTCAATGCTCAGAAAGTGATTCAAGAAACAGTCAGGCGTTTAAGTGCAAATCCACCACAGAGTGATGCACATTCGGCATTGAAGTACGCAATTTTGACACGATTAGAGCTAGCACCACCAGCAACGAAAGAGAAGTTGAAGTTGTTGTTGAAGAAATATTTGTAACGAATTGCCGTAAGTGCTTTAGCGCTTTAAAGCACTTGCTCACCCGCCAGGTATTCCCGTATGCGCCGAAGATCTACAAGCCACGCTTGCCGATCCATTTTAGCTTCAGCCACAACCTGATTAAATTGGGACTGCCATTCAACGCTATCAGCGTTAACTTTGTTCGTCAACTGTTTAACATTTTCTTGATGGAGTGTGGCGATTTGGAGCAGTGCTTCTATTGTTTTCCTCAACTCAGTTGTTGAAGTTCTCAGATCCGCATTGACTGCTACTTGGTTGTCAAGTTGCTGCTGGGTATTTTCTTGGCGTTGCCTCAATTCATTCAGTTCTGCTTCTATCTGCTCGATCTTGTCTTTGCTCTGAGTCATGCCACCTCATCCTCATTAATCTTAGCACATTCAAATTATTATAACTACTATATAACTTGATCTAGACTTTTATTGGTACTACAAAAGCAAGGTTTTTCGGGAAGTCGCAATATTTAACCCAAAATCTGGTGAATCATTCGGTTAGCTTGCCCTTGGTAACTGCCACCAAATAAATTGAAGTGATTGAGAATATGATATAAGTTATATAGGGTTTTTCTTTGCTCATACCCCTTATCTAAAGCCCAGACTTCGTTGTATCCATGATAAAACGCTGCCGGAAAACAGCCGAAAAGTTCAGTCATGGCAATATCAACTTCGCGATCGCCAAAATAAGTTGCCGGATCGAAAATCACAGGTTCTCCCAACTCAGTACAGCCGACATTCCCCCCCCACAAATCACCGTGTACCAAAGAGGTTTGCGGTTGACGATGTGCCAATAATGCCGGAATTGCCGCTAGTAATTCTTTTTCTTGAGGAAAAGAACCTCCCTGCCCCCTTGCCAACTGAAATTGATAACCCAAACGATGTTTGGCATAAAATTCCGTCCAGTCGGCTGTCTCGGTGTTGATTTGGGGTGTAGAACCGATAGTATTATTCATCACCCACCCAAAAACAGGGCTGCTCGTTGCTTTATGCATCGCTGCCAACCCACGTCCCATCTCTTCCCAAGATCTGGTGTTTCCTTTACCCAACTCCAACCATTCTAGCACGAGATACCCAGAATTACCAGATATCCCCCAACATATCGGTTTGGGAACGCGAATTGTAGCTGTTTGAAGCATGTGCTGCAATCCTAGCGCCTCAGCCTCAAACATAGTGACTTGAGATGCTTGATTTATCTTGACAAAATAGGTGAGATACTCACCAGAGACAGCATAACCCTGATTAATACACCCGCCACTCACTGAGCGTCGGTGCAACGAGTGAAACTTTTCACCACTAACCTTGCTAATATGCGCGTCAATTTCTGTCCACATTTTTGAAAAAAGGTTTTCAACGAATTTTCTTAATATAGCAATCCTAAATCATTCGTAAAATGCTCTCTTCTCTCTTCCCTCCTTCCTTGGCGCTCTTGGCGTCTTGGCGGTTAATAAATTTCCGAAATTAACTTTTATGAAAAACCTCACCAATATGGAAGTTCTGAACATCACGAACTTCATTGATGTTGGTGATATATCTTCCATACTGCTGGATATTTTCGGCTATTTGGTTAATTTTTTGAATAGCTTGAGGCTGAACCTCCTCCTATCCTTTAGCAGGTAAACCTTTCCCACCTCGCAGTTTAGCAATAACAAAATCTCCTGCATCTATGTCGAAGTGAGGAGTTTGTTCGGCTCCACATAACTTTGCTGCACTTTCAGGCACAGCTTTGCTGAGGTGATTCATTAAGTTAGAAACCTTAACTTCTATATCACCAGGTTTATTAGCTGCGCCTTGCAAAGCTTCTAGAAAATGATATGTATAGATACTGTTGGACTCATCTTTGAGCCAAGACTTTTGCTCTCGCGTTGAGGATGTAAAAACAACTCTGCCTTTACCTTGTTTCAATTGATCAATGAACCCTTTAGAAGGAGCAACTCGTTCAAAATTATCAAACTCTTCTAAAAGTTCAATATCCGCCTCTTTAGAAGTTGCCATTCCTGCTGCATGACAACTATCAATGATCACTAACAAACGTTCAGAGCGGATTTGCCACAAAGCATCTGTAAATGTTTCTGCTGCAAGGGCTGAGTTAGCAAGCTTGGTTGGTTTAATATCATGTTGCAGTAAATAATAACGGCTAGTAGTTTTATCTACCCAGCCATGTCCTGAATAATAAACAAATACGGTTGCACTGGGATCTGTAGTTGCCTTTTCCTTTAACCAATTCAGACTATCCAAGATACCTTGCTGTGTTGCTTCTTTATTATTTAGTACGCGAATATGTTCTGGATTATCGGGATACGCACACAGTTCTGGATCAATTAAAGCAGCATATAATGCTTGAGTATCTTTGACGGTTGCTGGCAAAGATAACTTACTATAAGCAGACTCACCAACACCAATTAACAAAGCATAACCGTGAGTAAATTTATCAGTCATTAGACATCTCCAAAAATGACGTAGTAGGGGCGAACGGCCCTACCAAGGATTTGAACTAATTGTTTACTCTTCATATTTACTAATACGGAAAATTATATAATTATAAGGTAGGGTAGCAGAATTATCTCCTTGTCTGACGATCGCACCCATATCTGGTTTATAAATCCACTCACTCCAGTTGATAGCAGTTTCATCAGGAACCTGGACAGCAATATAGTTCCCTTCTGTCAGGGAAACTCCCAAGGCGGCTTGGTCAAAATCAAGACCAAGGTAAAATTTTTGTACAGGTACATTTTCGTAGCGTTGTGCTAATAATTTGACAACACCCAAGGTAATTTCTGTAAAGGGTGCGATCGCTGGCTGTGCAGTTGTTAAAAGTTTGAGTCCACTTTGAAATGGT
>CAZZVG010000838.1:0-3809 GCA_964657295.1 Iningainema sp.
CTTTTTAAGGGGGGTTAGGGGGGATCTTCCAAGGATGAACATGGTTAACCGAACCATATTGGATAAGCGCCAGCCCAGAAACCTGATTTACTTGTCTCCAGTAGGACTTCCAATTTATTTATCCTAGTTAAAAAATTTAACTAGGATAGTTATCTTATACGGTGCTTATTTCGATGCCAGCTTAGTGCTTCACAGTTTGGATAATATTTCTCTTCCTTTGGTAAAAATATTTGATGCCCATGATATTTTCTCAATGGTACTGTAGTCAAATCTTCTACTGTATTAGGACATTCCTCATCAAAATTATCAGAGACAATGATTAAATATTCCTTATCATCTATGCCAAAGCAGCCGTTATCAAATGCCCAATGATGATTTTTACACAGTGATATTCCGTTACTAAGTCGATTATTATTGGACAGGGAAAAAGGGATGATGTGAGCTGCCTCTACAATATGTTTATGGTATCTTAACCCACTCGTTTTCATCCGAATTCTACAAACAGCACATTGATATTGATATATGTAAGTCACTGAATTACTAAAAAGACAGTTTCTCGCTAAATATTTTTTGTTAATATATTTTCGCTCAATGACTTTAGGCTCAATAATCACAGTACTTTGTTTCTCAGCCTCTTCGTTAATACTGTTTATAATCTCTTCTACTTCTTCATTACTTGTTCTTGAAAAGAATGTTTCCATGATAACATCAACTAAGTAAATCCTGGCTTCTGCATCTTGCAGTAATTCCCAAAGCTCATCATCAAATCTTCCATACTCTATGAGTTCTTTAAGTTTTGCCTCGGTTTTGATTCTATTTCTACCTTCAGAATCTCTTATATCTTCAATTTTTAGAGAACATGACTTAGGTTGTAAATGCCAAAATTTTTCTCCTGTATCATCATATTTGTCATTAACAAGATTAAAGAATGGCTGACAAAGAACTGAATTTTTATCTTTGTATCCACCTCCAAACAGCTTTTGATATTTTTCAAATGTCTCTTTCAAAAGAGTATAATCAGATTGGTTTGTATTAATTTTATTTTCTGAAATTAAATTTTTATCTATTAGTTCAATAACAGAAAGCAGAAAGATAGGCTTATAAGGAGATAACTCTTGTTCATTTTTATGAGTATTTCTTCCTCTAGTAAGTTTAGAAAATAGTTTTGCATAATACTCTAGGTTTTTTACAGTATCATTCATAAATATTTCAATATAAAGGATCATTAAAATCATCGCTCATCCAAATTTTACCTTTATGCAAACCCATTACTCGTTTTTTCGGTGTTTCTTGGGCTTGAGCATATTTCTGTGCTAAGAACTCGACAAAATCTAGGACTTGCTGTTGCTGTTCCGGTGGTAGAGTTTGTAGCTTAGTAATTAATTCTGAGGTAGTATATACCACTTGCGAAGTCATCTCACCTTCTCCTCTTAAGTGTTTTGCTTACATGTTAACTGCATCTGGTAAATCGGTATCGAATTGGAGTAATGAACCAATACGGTTCATTAGGGCTAATCGGTGAGAATTTCTGGTCTGTAGAGACGTTGCATTGCAACGTCAAGACAAAGGTTATCGGTAGATACACAACTAGTGAACCGTACTATGGTATTGACTAGCAAACATAAACCCACCTCATTGGCAAAGCTACTACTCACTAAAAATCAACGAATTTACTCAAGTCAAATTCATCCTCTGTTTGCTCCTCGTTAGTTCTCTCCAAACTTAAAAGCAATAAAATTCGTTCTGAATAATCTACTGCTCCACGAAACTCGTTTTGCAGTATTTCTAGTCCACCATTTGCGTACTCTTCAAAAATCAGGTGACGTTCATCTTCATATTTATCCTCACTAGAGGATAGTATTTTAATATCTTTAGTTGTAGTAATTGCCAGTAATTTTATTACTAAATCATATCCTCTAGATACAAAAATATCTAACCCGATTGGAGATGGTTCTCTTTTAGCTATCTCTCCTAAAGGGACACGCTTTTTATGCTTTGCACCCAAAGAAGCAGCAAATACGATGACATCAGCATAAGTTTGGAAAGGACCTGTTGCACCATCTGCTGATGTTAAAGCTTTTACCAATTCAGCCTTATCTTTAGCGACTCTTATTCTGCCACTCTCAGCCATTTTACTGTTATCTAATTTGTGACCATCTTAACTTAATCGAGGTGAGGGTACTGGTCAAGATAACTTTTTATACCGATCAGCAGATAGGCAATCGCTTAATTAGAATGTTCGATTTCTTACATATTTACCCATCATCTTCCCTCGTCACCTCATGTAATACTTTTTCTTAGATTATAGGTAATCATAAGAGCGGGAAGGGAGTAATTTAAGCATACCTAGCTTGCGCGTATGCAAGTATACCGTGGTAGAATTCTTTTAACGTAAATGCGAGAATACGTGGTAATGAGTATGAGAGTAGATATGCCGAAACACATTCCGCCAGGAACGGCAGAACTAAGCATTGAACTTTACGATCACTTAGCTGGAAAAGAAACCCTCATTATTTACATGGCTGCCGTTGGTGAAGAAATGCTGACACTGCCTGGTGGGCTGGCAACCAATGGACGCTGCACTCGCATTTTGCGTGATTCTTACGATCCTCATAGTAACCCAAAACCCCCGGAGATAGGCACTCGCTTGATGGTAGGTCACTCGTTCCGGACAAAAAATGGTCAGCGTGTAGCGCGAGAAATTCCAACTGACTGGGTGGTGTCAAGAGTCGAAGTTCATGAAACAACAGAAGATGACCCAGTCTTTCGGGCTGTAATTCTAGCTTTCTGTAACCAAGTCCCATTAAGCCTAGAAGAGTTTAAAGAATGGGTCTACGATAACGAAATCAAGATTTCTCTGGACTCATTTGGTGGGGATTTTGAAGCTTACCAGCAATTCCTGAGACGTAATGAAGCGACGGAATACAGCCAAGTCTAACTCGTGCGATCGCGGCGAGATACTGTGATCTAATTTGTGACCATCTTAACTTAACAGTCGAGGTGAAGGTACGGATGAAGTCACTTTTTATACTAAACAGCAGATGGGCGATCGCTCACTGGGGTTAGTCTCAATAATCTGAATCTAATCTATTTCAAAGATTAACTCCTCCCCATCACCAAACCAGCCTTGAATCATATTGTTCCAGCTACTCCTGTTTGATTAATCCGAAATACGAATACAGGAGCATTTGGGTGCTTTTGACGCGACAGATTGATAGCAGTCATCTCATCCCGATCAAGAAAATATTCTCCGCTTTCGGGTTCAACTGCCATATACCAGTTGTAGTGAGTATTAATTAGTTCCGGTTGAACTCTATCAAAAATCGGTTTACAGCGCTGATAAAATGCCTCACGTTCAGCTTTCCATTCTGCTTTCTTCTCTTCCGACCACTGGATTTCCGGGAAGATTCTTCCTCGGCGTACTGTACGATTAGACTCTGCTGAGGTCATGGTTAGTTCTCCTTTGTTGTAGTCTCTATATTTGAATTATCCGTTTCAAGTAAGCCATGATCTAGAGAATTCCTTTTTGTCCCCGATTGCGGTAATTGCGAATGACGAATGACGCCAGTATACTCAACCGTTTAACCTACCTGTCTAATCATAAATTTTCAGTTTGATGGCATTTTTTCAGCAGAATTACGCAACTTTCATCCTTACAAATAGCGATTTCATCATTAAATTAATCGCCATTCACGCGCATCAACAAATTGAGATAAATGCCCTACATTTGTAGTAGCAATTATCACCTCGCTCCCTTTATTCTCCTCTAATTTAGCTTGAGCCGCCAGAATCACATCCCCATCAAGTGC
>CAZZVG010000839.1:0-3807 GCA_964657295.1 Iningainema sp.
CCCACTTACTTATGAAAATTGGCGCACATTATTTAGGCAACGGTAATTGTGAATTTACGCTTTGGGCACCAAATTCAGAAGCTGTATCGGTAAAAGTAGTTTCGCCTCAAGAACAGTTGCTGCCTATGCAGCAACTAGAAGGTGGTTACTGGCAACTTACCGCAGCCGATATTCAACCGGGAACCCAGTACTATTACCAATTAAGTAGCGGCGAACCCAGACCCGATCCCGCATCGTATCTTCAACCAGACGGTGTACATAAAGCTTCACAAGTGATCGATCCCAGCTTTACCTGGAACGACAGTGAGTGGTCTGGTGTTGCTTTAGAATCGATGATTATCTACGAAACTCACGTCGGAACGTTCACCCCTGAAGGCACCTTTGAAGCGATTATTCCTCGACTCCAGGATCTTAGAGAACTTGGGGTGAATGCGATTGAGCTCATGCCAATCGCACAGTTTCCTGGGGATCAACCTACCGATGACAGCCATGCTTACCGCAACTGGGGCTATGATGGTGTCTATCCGTTTGCTGTCCAAAACTCTTATGGTGGTCCGGAAGGGTTGAAAAAGTTGGTAGACGCCTGTCACCAACAGGGAATTGCCGTGGTTCTTGATGTGGTTTACAATCACTTCGGTCCGGAAGGCAATTACATGAGCCTCTTTGGACCTTACTTTACGCAAACGTATCAGACTCCTTGGGGTAGTGCAATTAACTTTGACTCTGCCCACAGCCCGGATGTACGTAGCTTTTTTATTGAAAATGCTCTGTACTGGCTGCGAGACTATCACATCGATGCGCTACGCCTAGATGCAGTTCACGCCATCTACGATTTAGGTGGGAAACACTTTTTGGAAGAACTGGCAGAAAATGTTGCTTCTTTGTCGGAACAGCAGGGGAGAAAACTCTATCTCATAGCCGAAAGCGATTTAAACGACGTGAGAATTATCCGTCCTGCGGAGTTAGGAGGATATGGATTAGATGCTCAGTGGAGTGATGACTTTCATCACGCGCTTCATGCGTTGCTGACGGGAGATGATATCGGGTATTACCAAGATTTTGGTAAGTGTGAACACTTGGCAAAAGCTTACAAGGATACCTTTGTGTATGATTGGCAATATGCGCCTCATCGCCAGCGCTTTCATGGAAATTCTGCACGCGAGCGCGCATACACTCAATTCGTCGTTTGCATTCAGAACCACGATCAAATCGGCAATCAACTTTTGGGCGAGCGGTTATCCAAACTTGTGTCGTTTGAAGCCCTGAAGCTAGCTGCAGGAGCAGTGTTACTCTCACCCTACATTCCCATGCTATATATGGGTGAAGAGTATGGTGAAGAAGCGCCTTTCACTTATTTTGTGAGTCACGCCGATCCCGAGTTAATTCAAGCAGTTCGACAAGGAAGAAAAGCCGAGTTTACCGCCTTCCACTTTGCTGGAGATCCACCAGATCCAGAAGATCCAGCAACTTTTCTCAAGTGCAAGATGAATTGGGAAAAACGCAAAGAAGGAAAACACCAAGTTCTGTGGTCGTTTTATCAACAACTCATCTCTTTGCGGAATACAATTCCAGCTTTAGTAAAGCGCGATCGCCAAAATATAGAAGTTGGAAGTAACGAAGCTGATAAAATTGTTTGGTGGCGTAGGTGGAGTGATAATAATCAGATATTTTGTCTGATGAACTTCAACTCTTGCCCTGTTACGTTCCAGCCTGGATTAACTGGTGATGGATGGAAAAATCTTTTAGATTCTGCTGAAGAAAAGTGGCAAGGACCTGGTTCTATTTTGCCGGAAAACATTAGTTCTGGACAGGAGTTAACGCTGACGCCACAAAGTTTTGTTTTGTATGAAAGTTCGGTTTAATGACCCTTACTTGGCGCTGAGAGCGTAGAAGAATAGGAGAGAGTAAGTTTTGACTCAATCGGATTATATCTCCTCTTTTTATTCTTCTATGTACTCTGCCTCTACTAGGGTCCTTAATTATTGATATCCGACAATTTAGGAGTGAGAAATTTATATGAGAATTCCCTCAGCAACTTATCGAATTCAGTTTAATTCTACCTTTGGTTTTAACGCGGCAAAAGCAATCACAAACTATTTAGCAGAATTGGGAATTTCTGACCTTTATGCTTCTCCTATTTTTAAAGCGAGAGATGGAAGTCCTCACGGGTATGATGTCGTTGATCCCAATCAATTAAATCCAGAATTAGGAACCTCAGAAGATTTTGATGATTTAGTTCAGGATTTACAACAGCGTCAAATGGGGTGGTTGCAGGATATTGTCCCTAACCACATGGCTTATGACAGCAAAAATAAGTATTTAATGAATGTCTTGGAGAATGGTCCTGATTCGAGTTTTGTTGATTACTTTGACATTGCGTGGAATTCGCCTTTTAATAGTAGTCTAGAACCGATTTTGGCTCCAATGCTAGGTGATTTTTTTGCTGCTAGTTTGGAAAATGGTGAAATTCAACTGAACTATGACGAAAGTGGATTGAGTATTAACTATTTCAGTTTAAGGCTCCCACTGAAACTCGAATCTTATAGTAGTTTTCTGAACCGAGGATTAGGAAAAATAGCCAGAAATTTAGGGAGAAGGCATCCCAGCTTTGTTCGGTTGCTTGGTATCCTCTATATGGCAAAAAATATTCCCTCGGAAGTCACAGCACAGCAAAGACAAGATCAGACAGAATTTGTCAAAGGGCTGCTTTGGGAACTTTACACTGATAACAGTGACGTCAAAACATTTATAGATGAAAATTTGCAGCTTTTTAATGGTGAACCTAAAAAGCCAGAAAGTTTTAATCTTTTAGAGAATTTACTCTCCGAACAATTCTTTCGACTTTCTTATTGGAAGGTTGGTGCTGAAGAAATCAATTACAGAAGATTTTTTACTGTTAATGAGTTAATCTCAGTTAAGATAGAAGAGTATAAAGTATTTAATAATACTCATAATTTTATTTTCAAGCTAGTAAGTGAAGGCAAATTTACGGGCTTAAGAATTGACCATATTGATGGTCTTTATGACCCACTACAATATTTGGAAAGGCTAAAAGAAAAGACTGGCGACACTTATATTACAGTTGAGAAAATTTTACAGCCTGGAGAAGATTTGCCTAAAGCCTGGCCAGTGCAAGGGACTTCTGGATATGATTACTTAAATTATGTCAACAGTATTTTCTGTAAAACAGAGAACGAAGATCGGTTTACTCAAATCTACTCGGATGTGACAGGTAGTAAAATACCATTCGAGCAAATGGTTCCCGATAAAAAACACCTGATTATCGATAGAAATTTAGCAGGTGATATTGAGAACTTAACGCTGCTGTTAAAGACTATTGCAGGTAACTCTCGTTACGGCAGTGACTTTACAGTCAACGGTTTAAAGCGAGCTCTTGCCGAAGTTCTCAGTCGCTTTCCTGTTTACCGAACTTATACAACTAAAATGGGTGTATCTGAGGTAGACCGTGCTTATATTAAAGAAGTGACTGAAGCTGCTAAAACCCACACGCCATTATTGAATAATGAATTGAACTTTATTGAGAAATTGCTGTTGCTGGAATATGATGATTTTCTCACTGAAACAGAGAAAGAGCAGTGGCTTTACTGTGTGATGAGAGTACAACAGTATACAGGACCACTCATGGCGAAGGGAGTAGAAGACACAGCCTTGTATGTATACAATCGCAACATTTCTTTAAACGAAGTTGGCGGCGAGGCTGGTCGCTTTGGTATTAGTGTATCAGAATTTCATGATTTTAATCAACACCGACAAGCCCTTTGGCTTCATGCGATGAATGCTACTGCA
>CAZZVG010000840.1:0-3801 GCA_964657295.1 Iningainema sp.
CATGAGATGAGGCGAATTCGCGGAATTTTTCCCAGTCAGTAATTTTATGACCATTGCCAGGAGGCTTATTGGGCAAGGCTTGGAAGTCCCCAGTTTCGCCTCGTCGCTTCAGCCATAAATCTATGGTGTTGCGACTGATATTAAACACAAGACAAGATCACTTTTCTTCAAGCCATCTAATTCGATGGCTTGGATAACCTTTTGACGAAGGTCGTAACTGTAGGGTTTGGGCATATGTATAACGATCGCACGCTCTGCAGAAAAAAAAGGGACTACTACTAGTTTATGCCTAAACCGCCTTGGCGGTTGGTATATCAGCATTGGCCAGGTTGGCACTCGCCGTCACGTCCACCTCCACCCCAGGCACTTGCACCTGCACCAAAGGCCCCAGTAGCCAACCATTCTGCCTTGAGGAGCGACCACCAATCAGCTGTTAGTCCCTTAGTGATATAGTCGTATGGAAGCCAGCCGTAGCCGCCTTGACCCCAAGCAGTTCCCCAAGAGTTGCGAATCAACAAAGCTCCCTCTGTTCTCTCACCATATGCATTTTCAATTACCTTATGGTCGTAATAGCCAACTGCAACTACTGTATGACCGCCAATGACTTCGTTTTGTTGATAGGGTAGAGGAATATGCCCTCTTTGAAAATTAACTTCATCGTAGACAGAGTTGTAGAGCGTGAATCCAAATATACAGGGGATTTCACATGCCAGCAACACCTTCACCTGCGCGAGCAGCGTGCTGCTGGAGATTGGATCATAGTCTAGGCGAAAATATTGAAGAGTTTTGTAATTCCCGGCAAAAGAATAGCAAAAAGCTGTTGGCTCCTCATCAAACTTGTCTTCGTCAAAGCTCCAATACTTTTCTGGGCAAACCCCAAACCCAACCATCGCCTTCATTGTATCCCGTACAGAGGCTCCTGAATCTCCCTCTGCTTGGATTAAGTTGCGTGTGACTTTGTAGAGAAAACGAGAAGAGCCATCAATATAAGTTTTAAAACTTTTTTTCTCGAAGTATTCTATTAAGGCAATTCCAGCATGAGCTGTGCAAGAGTTTGAAGATCCCTGATCTCGAATAGGAGAACACCAGTAGCTTAAATCAACAAATTCTGGTAAAGATAAAAATACACTTGTAATCCGATCGGGTGTCTTTTTCTTTTGGTGATTATCTGGTTTTTGATATAACTTTGTAATCTTATTCCAAAGTTTCCAATTAATAGGAAATGCCAGCTTATTTTTCATCTCTTCTTGAGATAGATCTGAACTTATCAGTTGGGTTTTAAACAGATCACTTAGGTCAGCATAAGGGATTTCAAGCACAGATTTTTGCGTCTGATAGAGCTTCTTTTGTCCCGATGGCTGACGCTGCTTGTATGCCTGAATGATAGAATGTAGCAGGGTGTTTTCTATCTGATTATTTTCCTCAAGTAGATCTTTAATATCTTGTTCAATTTCCTCAATTGCGTCAAATATCAGGTTTTTAATATCGCAAGTATTGACATTATTCAATTTTATCCCAAGCATAAAGTTATATGCTTCAATAGTTTTTCCGATGAGATTTTTTGTCTCTTGCTGATTGTCGTTTTTATTCTCCAGTAAATGCTTTATTTTCTCTAGTTCTCGCGCTAACACCTCACTAAGGTTACTGTGCTGATTCAACGGCATCAACATCTGCGCTATAACTTCAATAATTGATTTTGTGAGTTTTCGGCTCTGTAGTTTGCTTTCCTCCTCATTACTTTTCTCTTCATTGAGTGATAGTATAATTTCTTCAATCGCCTCATCCTCAGATGTTAACAATGGAGACTTTAAGCCTAATAATTTTATCAGCACTAATTTAAAGACTGGCTGAGCAATTGGCGGCAGTATAGGTTCTAATTTTTGATGTTGATTGTATGGAATATTAATTTGAGTGTTCGACTTAGAAGCTAAGAATTTTAGTTTTTCCATATTATCAGACATGTCAACCAAAACACCATAGTCTTGCGTTTCTGGAATATGAATTTTAACAGTTAATAAGCCAAGATTATTGCTGAAAATGTCTTCTTCCAAATCTGGTAGGATTTCTTTCAGTTCAGGATTGGTTCTTAGCAGGATATTTAAAGCTTTATCAATTGTGCCTGACCGTTTACCAATAGAGGCAGTATTACCAGAAATTTGAATTTTACTTACTAGATTTTGAATAACATCCTTTGTTAATCCGTAGTCTCTGATATCCGGATAATCTGGAATCCAGCCTGTTCCTTTCTTTTCCATGACCTTTCTCCTTATTAAGTAAAAGTTACATTAATTGCACAAATGATGTGAAACATTTGGGTGTGTCTTCAAGTAATCATGGATCTGGCTGCATCCCTTTGCCGCCAAACCCTTCAAATTTAGATCTGACACATCCCATAGCAATACAAATCCATCTATGCCAGCAGAAGCTAACAATTTGCCATTGGGACTAAAACTCACAGTATTAACCTCAGACTGATGTCCGCTCAAAGTTGTGATTAAAGTTCCGTCCCGTCGCCAAAGTTTAATAGTCTCGTCACTACTAGCAGTGGCGATTGTTTGTCCATCTGGGCTAAAACTGACATCAAGCACGGTGGCAGTATGTCCTTTCAGCGTTGTTATTACGTTTCCGTCTAAACTCCAGAGTTTTACAGTCTTGTCAGCACTAGCTGTAGCGAGCGTTTGCCCATCTGGGCTGAAACTAACACTCTTAACTTCACCTGTATGTCCTGACAGCGTTCTAAGTTCTTTACCGTCTAAAGTCCACAGCTTCACTGTCCGATCATAACTAGTAGTGGCAATTATTTTTCCATTAGGACTAAAGCTGGCACTATACACTACGCTACTATGTCCTCTGAGTATTTTAAGTTCTTTACCATCTAGGCTCCAAAGTCTGGCAGTTTTATCGTTACTTGCAGAGACAATCATTTGCCCATCTGGACTGAAGTTGACGGTATTAACAGCATCTTGATGACCTGAGAAAGTTCTCTGCAATTTTCCATCTGTACCCCACAGTCTTACAGTTTTGTCTTGACTGCCACTAGCAATTGTTCGTCCATTTGGACTGAAGCTAACGCCATAGACTTTGTCTGTATGCCCTTGGAAAGTAAAGAGTAATTTGCCTTCTGTACTCCATAATCTTACTGTTTTGTCACTACCAGCACTCGCTACCTGTTTACCATCAGGGCTGAATGCTGCACTATTTGCAGAGTTCTCATGTCCTGCTAGAACAGTCAGCCAGCTTCGATTCACCTGCCAGAGCTTTATGCTGTGATCGTTACCAGCGGTTGCAAGTATCTGTCCATCTGGACTGAAATCTACACTAGGGATTCGTTCCTTGTGACTTGCCAATGTATCCAAGCGTCTGCCATCCTGCGTCCAAAGGGTTACCTTTCCATCCAAGCTACCAGAGGCGATTATTCCATCGCTGCTGAAACTGACACTATAAACTTGTTCCGGATGCGGAAGGGTTTTTAGGAGTTTACCCTTCGGATTCCAAAGTTTCACCGTTTTATCCTCGCTAGCAGTTGCAAGTATTTGACCATCTGGGCTGAAGCTTGCACTCATGACAACGTCAGTATGTCCAGTGAGGGTTTTGAACAACTTCCCGTCTCGTGTCCAAAGCTTTACCGTCTTATCCGTGCTAATAGTGACAATCCGATTTCCGTCAGGAGTAAAGCTCACCTGCTTGACCCATCCACGATGTCCCTGTAGAATTTTGAGGAATCGACCGTCAATTTGCCACAGTTTCGCTGTGTTATCTTCGCTGCCAGTAGCAATGGTCTTACCATCAGGACTGAAGCTG
>CAZZVG010000841.1:0-3797 GCA_964657295.1 Iningainema sp.
CCTGCATGAACTCTGTAAAAAGACTGACCGCCAATGTATTTAGTAGTAAAGTAGATGTTCTGGAAATAATTATTCAACACTGTACTAAACCGTTCGCTGACATCGCTGTAACTCTCGCCAGTCATTGGGTAACGGGTGTCGAGACGGATCCACATTAGACGAGAATTGTCAAGTTGCCATTGGGAATATTCTAGGACATCGGCGCTGTTATCCCAAGCATCGGCTGTTGGATCGAGGTCATAGAGATCCTCATCCGTGGAATAACTTAACTCAGACTTGTAAGATTGCTGAGCAATTTTCTCCAAAAATGGCTTTTCATCTGTGGTGTTGGCTGCTTGAGATGGTGTATAGCCGTACTGAATTGCCCACTCATCGTAAGGCCCCACAATAGTCGGAAAATAATCTCCCTGCTTAACACCTTGAGGTGCAATATTTGGAGGAATGTAGTCCATGACTGACGTGACTAAACCCTTTTTATGGGTAATCGCAGTGTTATTCATCTCCAGGGCTGTTAAGAAAGTACTACCACGGAAGTTATGCCTTAACCCAAGCGTGTGTCCAACTTCATGAGCGATAATTAACCTTAAATATTGATGGATATAATCTTTCATCTGGGCACTACTAGGTGCTATATTTTGCAAAAGTGACATCGCTAGTGAGCCAAAAGCAAATTGGTTAGTCGCGTCCATGCCATAGCAAAGGTCGTATTCTCCTGCCAATTTGGATAAATTACTTGGCAATTGTCCTTCAAGATTTTGTGCGGAGTTATTGTATGAAGCTTCTAAACCATTGGCACAAAGAAGGCGATTTTGCATCAGTTCTGACAAAGTCGTTTGGGTTTGTGCTTGATTGGGTTGGACAATTCTGCGATAATCACTTTTGAAACTTCGCACTAAGCTGGCATCTACGAGAATGCTGGCATTCAAGATTTCCCCAGTCAAAGGGTTAACGCGGGATGGCCCCATAGCAAAGTATCCGTCTACCGTGTTAATCCAGCGAATCGTGTTGTAGCGGATATCTGATGGATCCCAATTAGCGTTATCAGGTGTTTGACGTACTTGGATCGCATCTTTAAACCCAGCCTTTTCAAAAGCTTTGTTCCACATCAAGACGCCTTCTTTCACAGCATCGCGATATTCTAAGGGAGTCGCGTTGTCAATCCAAAAGACAATTGGTTTTGTTGGTGGCGAAAGGACAGCCTTAGGGTTTTGTTTTTCTAAATGCCAGCGATTAATGTAGCGAACAAACGGATCGCGATGATTATCATTCGATAAGTCTTGATAGGCAGTGATGAAATAGCCAACGCGATCGTCAGCTAAACGCGATCGGTATTTGTTTTCTGGAAGTTGGGAGAGGCTGTAGTGAACCCGTACGGTAAAGCCACGTCTGTCTGGAAGTGTGGCAAAATTTGGCAATTCTGCTGCATTCTGACGACGTTCTCCATTACGGTTCGAGAAATTCAAAACTGACTCTACCTCCATATTCTGAGGAAAGACTTTAGCCGTACCGAAATAAGACTTTTCTGTACCTCCAGATAGTCCCAGACTTGAAGATAATCCAGCTAAGTCTGTTAGGAGTAGGTCTCCCAAGTCTATCAGAATAGTTTTACGTTGCGGGTGAATGCTTTTAATCGGGATGGTATAGAGAACTGAATCACTAAACGATCGCGCAAGCGATCGCTGTTGTGGATCTCCTTGATCCGTCCGAAAATTCACATTGCGAACGACGAAGTGTAAGTTATTATTCACCTGCTGGAAGTAAAACAAAAAATCCTGCAAAGGCATACCGCTATATATTCCAGCTTGACCGATGCCAGATTCTAACGTTGCTGTCGTCAAATAATTTTTATTAAGTTGTTCCGGTTTAATTTCTAAATAAATTTTGTTACTTTGCTGATTCCGGTATAAGGTAAACAATCCTTGCAGCTTTTGAGTATTTTTAACGACTTCATCAAATGCTTCTAATTCATCCTTTTTTGATGGTTTTGAGTTGACAATAGCTTTTTCATCTTTATTAAACCGATCCAACTTTTGCCCAAAGAGCAAAAATGGCTGCTGTTTAGCTTTCTTCATATCCTCAACGAGCCAAACAAAAGACTCACGCTGTACCTGTTTGTGGCGATCAATCACCCATACTTGTTGTTTTGGCAATTGTACTTGCTGGGGTGAAGCTTTTGTCTGTATCCCGGCGTTGTCTTGCTTCTGCGTCTCCTTATTTACTACCAGCGACTTAGCACTGGCTGTTGAGCCTAAAAACAAACCATGCAGCAAAATAATAAAAA
Source organism: Iningainema sp. (assembly GCA_964657295.1). Taxonomy (GTDB): domain Bacteria; phylum Cyanobacteriota; class Cyanobacteriia; order Cyanobacteriales; family Nostocaceae; genus Rhizonema. Next base: position 2,282 of record CAZZVG010000841.1, read on the forward strand.
AAAATAATCTCTTCATCCAATCTTTACCTGACAAACATTTCTACTGGTTATACACAGGCAATTAGTTATCGGCATTTAACACTTAGCCATAAACAGAGTTGTGGAAACATTCAACCAACTTGAGTCTGAGCTTGACAATTCCTACAGGCGATATAGCTCAAGACAGGCTGAATGCTTCCGGTTATATAAAGCTGCTACTTTACAGGGCATTGGGGCAAGCCGAGGAGGCTCTTGAAGTGAATTTTCTAAGAAATTATCCAACTTCTCAATTTTTCTCACGACTCATGTTCGGCCTCGTTGTATTTTTTTACTATAGTCTTTCAATCAACAATTGCATCTGTAGCTAACTGTACGTATTATTTTTACATCGGACAGGAAAAATGCTGAGAAGGTAGTATCACAATTTAGTTGGAACACGCTAAGTTTATTGAAAAGTCAAAAACTTTTCTTTTTAGGTAGACATTTTCTTTTAAGAAAGTAAAAGGAGGATTTACATTGTACTAGTAGTATGTAATAAATATTACTCATTTTTTTTGAGTTTGACCACTTGTATGGCAAGCAAAAATCTGAACTACAACTCTAGCTCATCAGTAGGTGTATAGTATGAAAGGACACAAAGATGTCACTTTTATCTGAAGCTTGGACGCTTTTAAGAACTTGTGTCAGAGGATCGTGGTTAGAAGAGACACCGGAAGACACATCTGTGACAACTGAAGCAGTTTTACCTTTACAAAAAATTGTTACAGGGCAAGACAAAATCATTGAGTCGCCGCAAAATAATTCCCAAGAATTATTACTTGAGGAACGATTGCTGGAAAACTTGGCAGCATGGACAAAACCGAGCAGTGGTTCCAGTTTTAACATCAGTGATCGCCAGCTAAATCAAGATATTTATGATTTACTGGGGAATGGGGTACTGAAACCCGAAATTACCGACAAAGTGATCAATAGTGCGATCGCCAGTCATAACCTTCAGCCGGTGGCTCTTTTTCAGCGATTGGAAAAATTTTATGATCGTTGGTGTCAGGGGGAATTTATTGATGCTGCACCACCTGATAACCTACCTCTCCAAAAAATGCTCAAGTTGTCGGGACAAAATCTTGCAGTCGGATTGCGGCAGGTTGACATCACCACGGGACTGAATGTGATGATTTTGCTTTTAGAGTTACACCGTTATGCTCAACAGCAAGATAACCTCAAGCATCAAATCATCTTCTATCCCTCAGGGCAAAGGAATCCAGACAACTTTTTCACATCTCAACTTCTCCGTATTATTAACTACAGCGACGCGATCGAAATTGGCAATTTTAGTAGTGTAGCTGGGCAATTTCTTAGAGGAGGCGACTTTAGCGGTGCTTATCTTGGTGATGCCAATTTAACGGGAGTTAACTTTAGCAAAGCTAACCTGAAATGTTCTTACTTGGGCGATGCTAACTTGACTGGAGTTAACTTCAGTGAGGCCAACCTCAGTAGTGCTGACTTCGGTGATGCTAACCTGACTGGTGCTAACCTCAGT
>CAZZVG010000842.1:0-3797 GCA_964657295.1 Iningainema sp.
CATTATTGCCCAACCCGTACACCACTTGCCCTAACGCTTCCACTTTTCCCAGTTTGGTACGTCCACCGTGATTTTCAAACCCAATCAAATAAGGTTTGCTACCGATCATTTCTTCTAAATCTTGTGCTAGACGAGTCGCTGTAACTTCTATTACCATATTTCCAATACAACGACGAGTATTTTCACCAGGATGCACCGAAACCAAATCCAAGATGCCTAATCCTTCAATGCGCTGTCCGAAACCTGGTTCATAATAATGTCCTAGCAACTGAGGTGCGCCACAGGTAAAAACTCCAGGAGTCCCATTTTCGATTTTCTCACGGAGTGCTTCTGCTTTCGCACCCTGCAAATCACGCATGACAATTTCTTGCTGGCGATCTTGGGCACCACCACCAACAAGCAAATCGACTGTATGTATATCGGCGGCTGTCGTATTTTGATCTAACGGCAACACCCTAACATTGTATCCCCGCCACAAACAACGGCGTTCTATACAAATGACATTACCGCGATCGCCATAGGTACTCATCAACGTCGGATACAGCCAACCAATTGTTAATTCAAAATTTTGATGATTCATCTAAAAATCCTCGATATGGTATACTCCCGACTCACGCTCTCATAACTCGGTGCATATCCAGAACTGGTGGCGCGATTTCCGTTTGGGTCAGCATATCGTGAATCTGACCTCTGTGGTGTGTCTGGTGGTTGAAAAAATGTGCTAGTAATAAGTCAACAGGATCAGAATAAAACTTACCTTGATTGTTTACGTAGTTAATAGTTTTGGTCAAGAAATCCTCTTTTAATCTAGACATAAAGACTTCGATCAACTCATCTTCTAATCCACGGGTTCGCCATAATTCATCAAAGTCATCATAGAGGATACAATCAAGTCCAGTCGATGGTATTTCTTTGCCTTGAAATCGACTCATCCAGATCCTGTCTCCCACCATAATATGATTCAGCGTTCCATGAATACTTTTAAAAAACGCAGGTCTACTGCGCTTGCGTTCTGCATCTTCTAGCTGCGAACAAACCTCATAAAGTTTGCAATTTGCCTTTTGGTTGTAACTTGCAAGCATTTGGAAATGTTGAATAAGCATAAGAATCGAAGGAGTGAGGCCTGAGGAATGAAAATTATAACTCTATGCCTACTGTAAGAGCGGGTTTTGTCAGATGTTGTGTTTGCTTTCGGTAATCCTTCTCTTAAACCCGCCCCTACAAGATTTTTCTTCCAGTCAGCACTTCTCGTACTTCCAGCATGGCTGAATAGGTAGGAAGAATGTGCAAAGTTTCATTATCTGGGGTGTGTTCCAAAGCTGTAGCTATTGCCTGTCGCAAATCTTCTTCGACAATCAAATTTATTTGACTCGTGCCGCGATCGCTATAGCGTAGACGTAAAGCCAGATCGTAGACGCGATCGCCACTCACGACTAAAGTGCCTCCCCGTTCTACTAATTTCTCTGTATCTACATCCCAAATCCAGGATACATCAGTCCCGTCGGGTGTCCGGTCATTCAAAACCAGCAATGTTGTGCGATCGTCACTTTCAGTCACGACGCGAATGGTTTCATTTGTCCCAACAGGATTTTTTGATAACAGAATTCGTACCTGCTTACCATTGACGAACAACTCTTCCGCACGACCAAAAGCGGCTTGGAAGTTTTCTATACTATCTAAGATCGTGGCATCATCAATTCCTAACTCTTTAGCCGCAGTCACAGCAGCTAAAGTATTGTATTTGTTGTACAAACCAATGAGAATTTGCGGCCAAGAGCTACTTTCAAGAGTCGGTTGACTTTTCCGAAAGCCGCATTGTGGACAGCTAAAATCCCCTAAATGGGACAAGTATACACCTTCGTAGTCCAAAGAGTGACCACAGTGAGGACAGTAGATAGAATCAACGGCATGAGGAATTTCATCAAGATAATATTGCGTTTCACTCAAGCCAAAGAATAACACTCGTTGAGGCAACTGCTGACCGAGATAAGATAAGGTTGGGTCATCTGCATTGGAAATTACAACGGTTTCCGGTGGTAAAGTAGAGATCACCTTTGTCCAACGCTTACTAATTGTGTCAACTTCTCCGTACCTATCTAGTTGGTCGCGGAATAAGTTTAAGCAGAGAATAATCTGAGGCTGGAGTGATGTCAAGACCTTCGGGACAATGTTTTCATCTACTTCCAAAATAGCGTAATCAATATCAAGGCTACCTACCAAGTTGGTTTTTTCTAAAAGTGCTGTCATCAAGCCATTTTCTAGATTGGCACCTGTAGAGTTGTGAACGACACGGTAGCCAACGCGTTCTAGAATCGAGCTTAAGAGTAGCGATGTGGTTGTTTTGCCATTAGTACCAGCAATCAAAATCACGCCACGTTTCACTTGCTGACTTAATAATTGCAACAGCCTCGGTTGAAGGCGTCGCGCTATCGATCCTGGTAAGACACTAGCCGCACCCAAGCGCAGCGATCGCACTCCTAACGTTACGCTTTTTGCTACTGATACAGCCAAACCCAGTCGCAACCTATCTACAAGTTTAATTTTTCCCATATTCAGTTAATAAAAAGGGCAGAGGCGGAAAACGGAGACGGGGACCCAGGCGTTATCTTAATAAAGTTGGTGGCGGAGATAATTATATATCCGCCATTCGTTGCTGAATTCAGCATAAACTTACGGAAAATAGTAGCGCGAAAGGTTCCTTTTGATGACAAGCATAAAATGGCAATTTTTATCCAATCGCATTCTAGAAGTTTGCCAATATAGGAATGACATAGACGCTAAAAAGTTCCCCGCGTCTGTGCGTCTGTGCCTCCCTTTGTCAATTTTAAAGATTCGATATCAACTACAGCGGGTTTTATCGGTAATCCTGCTGCTTGCTTGCTTATTTTTGACAGACACGCCATCAGCTTTTGCAGCTATTGATAACGACAGATACGATGGGAATATTTTTGTCGTTTATGCTGGAAACGGTTCGTTGATTCCTCCTAAAGCGACGCTCGCTCAAGCTTTAGCGCAGCATAAACCTGTAGTATTGACGTTCTATGTAGATGATAGTAGTGATTGTAAGAAATATACCATTGTCGTGTCTAGGATACAGTCATTTTATGGGAAAGCTGCAGAGATTATCCCTGTAAGAGTAGATTCGCTCTCATTTAAAGAAACCTACAGCCCAAAAGAACCGGGTTATTACTATTCCGGGAGTGTTCCCCAAGTGGTGCTTTTTGATCGTTCGGGTGAAGTCGTTCTCAATGAAAAGGGTCAAGTGCCTTATGAGAAGATAGACGATAAATTACGAGAAGTGTTTGACTTAGTACCACGTACTGAATCAGTGGAGTTGAAGCGGCGATCGTTTAATGAGTTGAACAGTGAGTTAACCGAGTGAATTTCGGGGCAGATTCTATCTGTCTGCCCTAAAATCTGGCATTTTTCTGATAACTGTCTCGAGGAAGAGTTATTTTCTAGTAACCAATTTACTGAACAATACTTGACATTATCGAACTTACTTGTTCTTAAACGTATCTTGTAATGAGCGGATAAACTCACGAATGACATCAGACTGAGTTCTGTCTACGATCTCACAGTATTGATCCAGTATTTGTCTTTCTTGTTCGGAAATCCTGACATTTAAATTGTATCTTCCCATAATTATGCTCAAAATTGCGTTACTATGAGGATAGCTCAAATAAGAGGAAGTGTGTAATGTTTGCAATTAAGCGAAAACTTAAATTAAATAAGTCTGAAGAAAGCTTAATGGCACAACATGCTGGCTTCTCTCGATTTGTTTATAACTATGGGTT
>CAZZVG010000843.1:0-3795 GCA_964657295.1 Iningainema sp.
AACCATTGCTACTAATCTTGCTCATGCACTGAAGCGAGATAATTACACAGTGTTACTGATAGATTCAGATCCGCAAGGCAGTGCAAGGGATTGGAACGAAGCAAGCGGGGGGAACATCATCCCGGTTGTTGGACTAGACCGAGAAACACTGGCTAAGGACTTGCAAGCTATCTCGCAAGGGTACGACTGGATTGTAATCGACGGTGCGCCGCAAATTGCTAAACTCAGTGCAGCTGCGGTCAAAGCTGCTGACTTGGTTCTCATCCCCGTACAGCCTAGCCCCTACGATATTTGGGCGTGTGCCGATCTGGTTGACATAATCGCCGCACGTCGAGAAGTCACCAACGGGAAACCAAAAGCAGCTTTTGTCATTAGCAGAGCAATTAAAAATACCAAGCTCAGTGGAGAGATTAATCAAGCACTCTCAGATTATGGTTTACCTGTGCTTAAGGCAGGCACGACTCAACGGGTAGTTTACCCAACAACGGCAGCAGAGGGATTAACTGTTTTCAGTGACCCCAGCAGCGATGCGGCCAGAGAAATTAATGCACTCAAAAAGGAAGTGCTGGAGGTACTCAAGCATGGTGCTTAAAGCAAAGAAAACACGACGCGACCACGAGCAGAAAAATTTGGCGATTGAAGAAGCAAGTAAGGAAGAAACTACTCGCTTGAATGCAGAAATCCCTGTCAGTTTACACAACAAAGTTAAGATACGGGCCATAGAGGAAGGCAAGGGCAGCAGCATCACCAACATTGTGATCAAGGCACTAGAGGCATATCTAAATACTCCAGTCCCCAAAGATTGAGTAAAACCTCATTTGAGTAAATACTCATTACAAGTGGGTACTCTGCATGAAGCAGAATTGTATACGGTTTTGAGTGGGCGTTGTTGCGTCTGGGTCAATTGGCTCTAAATGGCAGTTGAAAGAGCGTGGATGGGTTAAAAGCGTTGCTACATCCGACCAGAAGAGTGTTGACGTAGCAACGCTTATAGCCCAAATAGGTGTAGAGAAAGTCAATTCCCGCAATCCTTAACGGCTGAGAGCTATACAGCAAGCCACATTTGAGGGAGGATTGATTCATTAGCTCGTGATTGACTGCCGTGAATATCCGTGCGATCGCATCCAATTTTAATCCTGAGTCGCTGGCGTTAACCGAACCAGTTCCGCTAACTTCTGTACGTTCGCTCATTTTTGAAGGGCAAGGGGAATTAATGCCTGACTGTGTAAGGTTTCAAGATGATTGTGGAGATTCTAAAACCATCACCGTGTAATACTTGGTAAAGGTAGATGAGATTGACGGTGTATTACACGGTAAGAAGGAAGTCAAGTGTTACCGTGTGATACTTGGAAGCCTAGAGAATTCACAGAACAGACTGTGAACCTACAGGTTTTCGGTGTAATACATGGAGGAGCCGCGCTATTCTCTGTCCAGCCTTCGGTGTAATACACAGTTGGGGCTGATGTTGAAATGTCCCATTCAATTGGGTGTCTTCAAGTCGAGGGAGTGCTGATTTTATAGGGGGTAAGACGTAATTATGTCTTGCAGGACTCCGCAGAAAGCTGATAAAGGGACTTAGGCATTTTCATGAGGGAGAGAATTTGTTTTTGAAGCTCGGACAGAGGGGTGATGAAAATGGTAGAATCGGGGAGGTAATAGAGAGTAAGGTGACAAAAAGCCTGAAGCATTCGCTCCGCAGATGGGCGATTAGTTTTTCGCTTTGGATTGCCATCATAAAGACCAGCCAGAGATTGTTGAGTTTGCTGGAGAGCCTGCCGTACCACAAACTCCATCAAAGTAAATACGCGCAAAGCTATGTTCAACACGAACATCAAGCCAGTGATTCGGTCTTCGTTTTGGAAGTAAATAGGCAATGCTGGCAAAGAGCCTCTTTTAAAATGGTGAAACCCACGTTCCAAAAGCCATTCATCCCGGTAATATATGACAGCCTGTGGTAGGGTCAGTCGAGTGGTCGGGGCATTGGTGACATACAATCGCCATCCAGCTAAGGTTTGTGAAAGTTTAATCGCATCATCAATTTGCTGGATCTGAAGTTGAAGACAAATACTCGTTACGGACTCAGTGGTCGAGTTTTTTGATGGTCGTCCCCGTCCGACATGACGAGTTTTCACAAGTGTTTCTTCTGTAATAGTGGTTGAGAAAAAATCGTTGACACGATAGCGCTTCTTGATGTTTTCTACTTTCTGGATGAGTTCCCCCCGATCTTCTCCTGGTTTGGCTGCTAATTTATCCAGAGCCGTTCTTGCGGTCAAGATGCGTTGCTGTTGACCACGGATAGTAGATGCTGCAAGGCTTTGGGAATAAACTACTAAGTAACGTTCGTGCCAACGCACCCACTTGTTGGTTTCTTCGTTTAACCAAAACTTGCCTAACTCTACTTCAAAGCCCTTCCCCACAGCAGTTTCTTCTTCATCTTGTCGTGGTAATCGAATAGACACAGTTTCTGCTGGTGGGTCGAGTACCCATTGTTGAAGATATTCAGGGTGTTGCCCGCTCATGGACACAGGAAAGCAATAAACACCCCCATTTGCGGCAATTTGGGCGCGAGTGGCAATTGCCGAAGCTTTACAATCAGCGATGAAGACAAATTTTTTGTGTCCAATTACTTTTACTAATTGTTGCCATGTTGGTAAATATAATGGGTCATCGGCTCCATTTCCTGATAGGGTGGCACTGACCAATGGCATTCCCATCGGGTCAAGGGTTGCAAGTAATTGCCGGTATTGCAACAAGTCTGGACGCTTGTCCTTGGAATAGCCATAACGCAGTAGACTAACTTGGGCTGATTCGCCCTGTTGATGATTCACGCTAAAACTAGTTGTATCAGCTCTTGCCACTTCTGTCGGTAACTCGTAGGCCCGAATCAGATGTTGTCCCAACTTTATTTCTATTTCCAGCCTAGCCTCTGACTGCTTACCTAATTCTTCAACTACCCTTCCCAATCGGTCATCACTGGCATCTTTTTCTGCTATCGACCACCCTGTACTTAACTCTAAAATCTGTCGGTGTGCTTCTACCCAGGGTTCCACAGCAGACAACCGATGGTCTGACCGGGTAATTATATATGTTAATAACAATACACTCAATTGCCCGTAACTCAGTCCTTTGTGATTTCCGTGTGGTGGAGTGAGTTTTTGGTCAATACACTTGGCTATCTCCATCTTTTTTAGCCATTCCACTATCACGGGAATATCATCAATTCTCTCGGAATTAATTTTTACCTGCTCGTTGACCACTATACGTATGCACCTCTCCAACAGCATGTCTTTCAGACTACCGGAATTTGATACACCATTAGCGATCGCCCTATTCTTTTCCCATCAAGGCATTAATTCCTCTCACCCTGACAAAATGAGCGAACGTACAGTAACTTTGCACCCAGCTGAAGTTTATATCAACAGTCTTGGGGAGGGTTCAAGGCGGACGATGAGGGAAGCGTTAAATGCGATCGCCCGACTGCTGACCAACGGTAGTTGTGATGCAAGTACTTTGGATTGGCCAAAGTTGCGTTACCAGCATACTGCTGCGGTCAGATCAGTGCTGATGGAAAAATACAGCCCAGCGATGGCTAATAAAATGTTATGTGCGTTGCGGCGGACGCTTAAGGAAGCATGGCGGTTGGGGTTAATGTCCACGGATGAGTATGGACGAGCGGCTGATGTTGAGTCCGTGCGGGGCCAAAGTTTATTGAAGGGGCGCGAACTTGATACCGAAGAAATTTGTGCGCTGTGGTTAGATTGTATTCAAGATGACTCAACATTGGGTCAGAGGGAT
>CAZZVG010000844.1:0-3790 GCA_964657295.1 Iningainema sp.
CGCAGAAGTTTCATCACCGGAACAGTTAGCCCGACAACTGCTTCTGCTCGTACAAGGTGCGATCGTTGTTGCTATGATGGAAGGAAGTTGGTTAACCGCATCACAGGCGAAAAAAGCGGCGCTCATGCTGATCCAGGCTGCATCAAAATCGGGCGTTGCATAATGACTAAACTGAGGGCAATCCCCAATATCAAATCCGGGTGGATCTGAATAAATGAATTGTTAAAAAAACATGGTTTAAAAATCGCGGCTTCTACACAAAATGTGCATCTTCCGGATTGAATGCCAGCTTGATGGGTTTATGACGATGCACATTATCGGACATCTGACTTCGAGGTACTCTAGCGATTAAAGTTTGTTCTCCCACCTTAACCCGAATAGTATAAGTTCCAATCCCATGTAAAACTCGTTCCACTAGCCCCTCAATAATGATTAACCACGGTTGATGTTGATCTGAAGGACTTGCATCTTCAATGTAGAAAGCGTCGCCTGACAGACAACAAGCAGTCACTGGTGTCCTCACTTCACCAGGATATAAAAACTCTATGCTGTTTGAGAGCTTGATCGAATAACCACGGCTACCCTTTTCTACCTGGCACGGAATAATATTATCCATCCCTACCAGTTTTGCCAGCTGCTGGTTAGCGGGTTGGCGAATGAGAATTTCTAATTTATCATCCTGTACAATACAACCGTCAGACAATGCTATTGCCCTTTCAGCAAAATGCAGAATGTCGGTAAAGTTGTGACTGACTAATATGACTGCTGATCCCCTAGCTTCAGCTAATTCCCTAATTTTATCGATGATCTCAGCACGTATTCCTACATCTAAAGAGGCAGAAGGCTCATCCAAAAGCAGTAATTCCGAATCAGCGACTAAGCCGCAGGCAATACAAACCCGCTTTGCTTCACCACCAGATAGGGAGCGAGCTGATCGATTTGTCAGGTGTTCGCAGCCAAAAGTGGCGAGTGCAGTATGTACCCGTTGCTTTATTTTGTGTGTTGGTGTTCCTCGAAACTTTAAGACTCTAGCAACATTATGAAAAACAGTTTCATCCAGTAGTAATGTTTCCTGAAATACCAGCGCAGAACGACGACGCAACAATGTTTTATTGGCATTACGGACAGGATGTCCGAATAATTGGATTTCACCACGGTAAGGCTGTAACAAATTGATTGTCTTTAATAGGGTGCTTTTACCAGCCCCATTGGGACCAAGCACAGCGACAAGTTCCCCTGGACGAACTGCAAAATTTTCAATTGATAGGATATTTTTACGTCTTTTGCTATCGACGCTCACTTGCTGCATATTTAAGATATAATCGTTTATAGTCATAGAATTTTCCTCTCATGCTGTAAGATAGTCAGCAATACGATAATCGTGTAGGTGATGATGAGCAGAATGTATGCGATCGCCATAGCAACATCGTAATTCCCTTTCTCCACTTCCAAGACGATCGCTGTGGTGAGCACTCTTGTCTGCCCCTTAATATTGCCGCCCACCATCATGGATGCACCAACTTCGGAGATGACACGACCAAAACCAGCTATGACTGCAGCCATTAATCCTAACCGTGCTTCCTTAATCAGCAACCAGTTAACTTGCCACGGTGTTGCCCCCATTGATAGCAGTCGCCACCGGAGTTTCGGATTAATACTGATAATTGCGGCAAAACTTAAGCCGGCGACAATGGGAAAAGCAATAATTGCTTCGGCTATGATCATAGCTGTCGGCGTATACATCAAGTCAAAGTTTCCCAAGGGACCAGAGCGCCAGAAAAACAGACTGACAAATAAACCGATGACGACTGGCGGTAATCCCATGCCAAAGTTGATCAAACTAGTCAGAATCTGCTTGCCGGCGAAATCCACCAAAGCTAGCCATAATCCTAATGGTAATCCTAATAAAACACTAATGGCTGTGGCTGTTCCAGAGACAAACAATGTCATCTTCATCACTTGGAAAACGTCGCTATTGCCGCTAGTTAATAACTCAAGAGCCTTCATAGCTCCTTCAAGGATTGTATTCACAAATCTCCTGTTCTAAAGCTGTGTAAACCTGAGATTGATTGAAGTACTGCAAATGCACCACAAACTAATCGCAATTTATCTGGCACACAACAGGTTAAAAACCGTAATCTTTTTCCGTTTTACCGCCATCAACGTAAAACAGCGCTTGTCCAAACTGTTGTTTTCCGTGAGCTGCAATTAGCGCCTGTCCTTCAGGGGATAAAACATAATTAATAAACGCTTGAGCTCCTGTAGTGTTCACCTTGGGAAATTTCTGTGGATTGACCTCCATTACGTGGTATAAATTCAATAGCTTCTTGTCTCCTTCCACCAGTATTGGCAAAGACAGGTTTTTCTTCTGAAATATATATGTTGCCCGATCCGCTAAGGTATATCCCAGTTTTTGATTAGCGACTTGCAAAGTTTGTCCCATTCCTGCACCTGTTTGCTGGTACCAATTGCCAGTCGGTGAGATATTTGCTTGTTTCCATAAATCTTTCTCCAGCTTATTAGTGCCCGAGTCATCGCCCCGCGATATAAATAAAGCTTGGTTTTTGGCCATCAAAGAAAATGCTTCCACAGCATTCTTTTGTCCCCGGATCTTTGCTTTATCAGCATCAGGTCCGACAATCACAAAATCATTATGCATTACCAAGTGCCGATTAATAACCGCACCATCTTGTAAAACTTTTCGTTCAGCTTTTGGTGAATTGACAAATAGCGCGTCAACTTCGCCTTTTTCAGCTAGAGCTAAAGCCTGTCCCGTACCAACCGAAACCTTTTTCAGCTTATATCCTGTTTTGTTTTCAATTGCTGGAACTAATTCATCCAACAAACCGCTATCCTCAATGCTAGTTGTCATTGCTACAATCACATTTGGTTTTGTTGGTGACTGTGCAGAAGCTGGTTGTTGCAAGACCAGCATATGACTAGCTTCAGCGCTAAAAATCGCTAATAAACAGGCTAAACAGGCAATAAAAATTCTTCTTTTCATTATAAAATCTCACACACTTTTATAAATCTGGAGGCAAAAAGCTTGGGAAGAAAACCGAGCATATGATATCTGAGAACACATATAATATCGGTTCTTTTTGGGAATTATTATTCTCTAAATAGTGGCGACAACTTCGCCAATATTGCTAATGTTGTAGCCACCAAGAATCTCTATTTGTGATTGAACTAGCCGATGTCCCAAGATACTGAGAAACTGCTTGACTGGTGATTCTTCCAAGTATTCCTTGAGAATCACTAAGTCATATCGCGCTTGATGCAAGGAGATAAATTCTAACCCAAACGTAGCGGCTACAGAAGCTGTGCTGATGCCTGCATCAGCAATTCCTGAGACTACAGATAAAGCCACACTTTGATGATTGTAGACGATATGGTCAAATCCTTTAACAAAGTGTAACGGTATTCCTTGTTCTTCCAATTTGCCTTTCAAAAGCAGATGACAAGCGGAACCAGGTTCACGGTTGACAATAGTTGCTTTTAGCTTCACCAAATCGGTGACTGTTTTGATTCCCATTGGATTTCCCGGTTGAATTAAGAGTCCTTCTTCCCAAAATCCGAGTGTGATCAAGACACAACCCCTACCTATTAAAGCTTCCCTTACGAAGGGAACGTTATATTCCCCAGTTTGCGGAGCGTACAAGTGCATCCCTGCGATGTGAACTTGACCTTGGCATAAATGACTCAATGCTGTCATGCTGTTAGCATAATGATAAAGAACTCGTAGTTGCGGATACCAACGTTCAGTCGCTTTTGCCAAGAAGGAAATCAC
>CAZZVG010000845.1:0-3787 GCA_964657295.1 Iningainema sp.
CATCAGATGCAAAAACATCACGATAAAAGGTCAGTTGCTCACACTTGAGGTAGCATGCACCTCTGTTGCCACGGCGAATCCAAGTCACATTTCCCTTGGCAGTTGTTTCATTTGTCTTTTCATCTACACAATTCCATTCAAAGTAGACGAGCAATAGGGCAGACATAAACTTGCAGAGCATTAGCTTTTATCTATTGCCTTTCTCCCTCTATTTTTGGTCTGATGATAAGATGTCAGTTTTCTCCCGTAAGTCAACGAAGTCTTTTTCTTTACCTAGTCTTCCAGTTGAGGAAAGTTTTTACCATAGAAGATGAGCAAGTTAAAGACAAACTTAAGCTTTTCAGCTAGCAAACAACTCAACAAGCTCTTTGGACGGCGCAACGTTGCCACGTGCAAGCAAATCTTTTCCTTTGAGTGCAGCCGCGACGCGTGTAGCATTTGCACCATAGTGCCAGCTAGCCAACATCATATCTTCTGTGATTCCAACAGGCTCCATTCCCGGACCGCCAGAGCGTCCGTGTGGTCCCCAGTGCATCCCGGCAACCTGAAAACCTGGCGTGGTTTTTGGTAGTGTCACCAAGATCATACCACCTGCGGCAAACGCTGCATACATTCCAAGCTGGGCGAGTTCACAACCTGCACCACAGTCGCCATAACCACCTCCAACCGTAAAAACGCCGCCCACCTTGCCAACCATTTCGTCAGTAAGCCAGAGTTGTTCGCAGACATCTTCAATGAACTTTTTGATTCGAGCATCGGCAGTGCGATGGCGTATCGGTGAACCTAAAATCAGAGCATCACAAGCACGAACATCATTCTTAGTTGCCTCTTGTGCTTCTTTGAGATTCACCTCGGCATCTTCGACTGACCGCGCTCCATTAGCTATTGCTTCTGCCATGCGCTTTGTGTTACCATAGCTAGATGTATATACGATCAACACGTTTATCATCTTAACTTCTCCTTAATCTAAGTTCTAGACTTACTTACAGCTTCAGGGCAAATGCATCTTGCATCTTTTTTTTCAAGTGTCTTGTTGATCGCCATACTCACTTCTTACTTTCAGTATCTCAATACCAGTTTGCCAATTCCAAAAAGCTTTAGCTAGGTAAGATCTGTACGTTAAGGAAAAACTTAAGTTTTTTTGGTTCTAACGGACTTGGCTTGCAAATTCTATTGGCGCGAAAAAAATTCATGCCCTGATCAAAACTTTTACTCAAGTTACTGAGCTATCTACAGATTCCAACTGACGACTGAATCGGTTCTCTGGTACATTTTTATACACGCTCACTGCGTTGTTCCTTGTCGCGATCGCCTTTTTTGGGAATCTGACTTTTTCGCGTTGCTCCTTGGGCAGACGAATTTGAAAGCGAGTATTACCAGGCTCAGAAAAAGAGCGAATATCTCCATTATGCTGATTCTTGACAATCCGAAACACAATATCCAAACCTAACCCTGTCCCTAAACCAACCTCCTTAGTTGTAAAAAACGGCTCAAAGATCCGGCACTGAACCTCAGGGGGAATACCAGGTCCGTTATCTGCAATTTCTACGACGACATCATCTTTGCCACTGAACGTGCGCACCCAAACTTTGCCCTGTTCACCTAAGGCATCGATCGCGTTGTCAATAAGATTTGTCCACACCTGATTTAATGAACTCCCGTAAGCCTGGATATATGGCATGTTTGGATCATACTCACGTATCACCATGATATTGTACTTTTTCAGTTTGTAGCTCAAAATTGTCAGGGTGCTTTCGAGTCCTTCATGCAGATCTACCTTTAGCAAAGAAGCCCGATCCATGTATGAGTATTCCTTAATAGCTTTGACTATTTCGGAGACGCGAGTAATACCCTGCTTAAGCACCTTCATCTGCCCTTCTATCGCCAGCGTTGTCTCTAGCCAAGTTAGCACGTCAGTAAATACATTAGCAGATAGTTGCTGGCTAATTAATTCTAATTTCTGAGCGTCAAGTCTGGCGGCAACCAAAATAGGAGCAAATCTCCAACCATCATCAATACCACGTGACTCCAACCAATGCGTAAGTTTATCTTCCAAATCAATCTGGAGTAAAGGATCTAAAGGATTGAGTGTAGCCGTGCTTTCAAGAGCGTCACGTTTTAGCTCTAAAAAAGACTCTAGCTGAGTTGGTGTGAGCTGTTGCTGAATAACTCTAAAAGCAAAAGAATCCAAAGATTTCATTGTATCTTGCAACTGTCCTGCTGCCCTGTTTGCTGCTGATGCTGGATTATTCAGCTCATGGGCAAGACCTGCAGACAATGTACCCAAAGCAATCAGCTTTTCTTGTTGTTGAGATAACAACTGCAACTCTTGCATTCGGCTTGCCATGTGACCGAGAATAATTTTTCTAACCGATGGGCAGATGGTGATCATTTGCCAGAAATCATTCTCATGCAGACAATAGAGATGACTTCTACGCGCTGCCAGCCCAGTGGCAAGATGGGGCGTACCTGCAAGCAGAGGGAGTTCACCGAAGAACATACCAGTATCGTATGTAGCCAATACGATTTCTTGATTAATAACCTCTCGAGAAAGTTTGATTGCCCCTTCTAATACAATATAAAAATACTTTACAAGTTCTCCTTGCTCAAACAACATCTCTCCAGGATTCAGCCATATTTCGGTGCCGTTGAGAAAGCACCTAAGGTCATCTTCAGTCAAGTGTTTAAAAATTGATATTTTCCGCAACGTGTCAAGCATGGCGATAATTTAGAGTATTGCTACAAGGACCCAAGATACTGGTGAACTAATTGAACAGCGATCGCTCCCTCGCCGACCCCTGAGGCGACTCGTTTCACAGACTGGTGGCGCACATCACCTACGGCAAAGATACCCGGCACACTAGTCTCGAGAAAATACGGACTGCGGTTCAGTGTCCATCCCTTCGGGAACATTTCATTTTGCATTGTGTTAGCCCCAGTGAGGATGAATCCACGTTCATCCCGTTCTACAACACCTTGTAACCAGTCGGTATGCGGTGTTGCACCAATAAAAGTGAATAGGGAGTTGGTGGGAACAGTTTCGACTTCATTCGTAGCTGAGTTAGTTAGAGTTATTGCCTCAAGATTGTCTTTGCCCAACACTTCAACAACTTGAGTCAATAGCTTAACTTCAATATTGTTAGTTGCTTCTAGCTGATCGATCAAATACTTGGACATGCTTTTCTTGAGGGAGTCGCTGCGTACAATCAGGTTAACAGAGCGTGCGAACTTAGAGAGGTACATTGCCGCTTGTCCTGCCGAGTTACCCGCCCCAACAATGAAGACATCTTCACCTTGGCAGCTCATTGCTTCGGTCATGGCAGCTCCATAGTACACACCAGCACCTATCAGGTTTTCACTACCAGGCAGGGTAAGCCTGCGATACGATACGCCAGTTGCAATGATCAGTGCGTGACAGGATAGTTCCGATCCGTTTGCTAAGGTGACAAATCGATACTGGTTCTGCAAACGAACGCCGATGACTTCCTGCGGTGAGAGAATTTCTACTCCGAACTTCTGAGCCTGTGCTGTCGCACGTTTGGCTAGATCTCCACCAGTGAGTCCAACCGGAAAACCGAGATAATTCTCGATCCGAGAACTAGTTCCTGCTTGCCCTCCTGGAGCCTCTCGTTCAATTAACAGTGTATCTAGCCCTTCAGATGCTGCATAAACTGCTGCCGCCAAACCTGCTGGACCTGCACCCACAATAACCACATCGTAAAACGGCATTTGGGCGTGTGTTCTCAGACCTACTTTCTCAGCAATTTGGATATTTGTCGGCTCTATA
>CAZZVG010000846.1:0-3785 GCA_964657295.1 Iningainema sp.
TTTACCGCGAGTTTTAGGGGGTTGAGCAGGAGTGCCAATGGCGGCTAAAATTAGGGGAAAAGCTTGTGCCACAAGTCCTGGAGACAGTTTATCCTGAGTCGATTGCCAAGGCAAGGGGGAATCAATACAGGCAAGTCACGAAGCGCCATAGTTGCCAAGTTAACAATGGCATCAGGTCACTCCATCGCTCTGCTGCCTGGGTAGAACCAAGCTGAGGCTGTGTCCAATATAACCTCTGCTTCGCAAATCGATACCAATGCTCTAGAGCGAAGCGGCGTAAGTATTTTTGCCAGATCTCCTTTAATGGAGGCATTGTCTGACCCAACCAAGCTAGCCATATGGGTTGGAACTTACGATTGCGTCCAACTGGTTGGATCACCTCGACGCGAATGATTTCCATTGCCCGGTTTGGGGATTGAAGGAAATGAAACCCACTCCAACGCATTACTTTAACTCGACCAACTTTTGGGTCTTCAACTTCTAGAGTTTCAGTTACCTCTGGCCAAGTTTCCGGGTCCCAATCGCTTAAACTTATGACCATGCTTACACGGTGCACCTCGTCCTTTATAAGCACCGGGTATACCCCATACGCATCGGTTAGAAGCTAAACGCAACAACAGGTCTGCATCAATCTTCTCTGTTGCTTGGACAAATTTGGCGTTGCCGTAGCCTCGGTCATAAGCGGCAAGCGGTCTTTTTCCTAACTCACGGGTTACAAGTTTTAGTTGGAATGCTGCTTTAGTTGTTGGCGTTTCAAAGCTGGTTATCCGTTCATGTTTCAACGGCAATGCCCAACTCCCATCCGTTTCTGGTATCCAAGAAGACCGTACTGTAACTTTGTCCGATGCCTATGCTCCCCCCTCTTTCCCCATGAAAAGTTCTTTCTTTTAGTGTCTTCGCTTCTGGTCGTGCCCAAAAGCTATGATCTCCTGCTAGAAATGGCTGTTCATCCGTCGCTACCTCCTTCACCACGAGTTTCATCAGTTTCCTTCTGGGTAGACGACTATCATGCAGCGCCGCATAAATACTTGACCATTGCCGTCTAAATATTGGACTTTGAGACAAGCTCACGAACGACGGGATGCTCGGACTTGTTAATACTGCATCGATCAATTCAAACACTGCGTCTTTGGCCAAGCCTAGACAATCATACAGAGCTTGGCGGAATTTTTCTAGTTGTGTCAGGATCATCACTGTCAATGATTTACAAACAATATTCATTGACTTTACGGCAGTCAGTACCATTACTGACTGCTTTTCTCTAGCTCTTTAGTCCAAAGTCCAGTAATTACTAGTATCCTCGCTCCCAAAATATCTAGTAAGGAATTAGTCATTCATTATCATAAAAGATGGGATGTTGAAATTAGCTTTGATGAAATCAAAACTCATCAATGTGTAACACTGAGAGGACAAATGCCAACAATTTTTCGTAGCCAAAAGTCTGAGTTAGTTGAACAAGAACTTTATGGGATGTTAATTGCATATAATCTCCTCAGAGATTTGATGTATCAAGCCGCTAATAAATATGATAAAGATCCTTTACTATTGAGTTTTCTTGAATCTCTACAATTAGTTGTAGATGCAATACGATTTGTTAACTATGCAAATCTTACCTTAAGGGAGCTTCAGAGTGAATACTTATTATTTTTAATCTCTGAATCTGAAATTGACCGACCCCGACGAAACCGTGTTAACCCCCGTGTTGTCAAAATCAAAATGTCCAAATTTAAACGAAAAAACTCCACCCATAAATCTGAAACTAGAGACTTAAAAAAAGATTTAGAAATTCTGCCTCCACAGGCGGCTTGAGAAATTCATTCACGGGTATTGGGGTTAAACCAGTTGCTTGACGAAGCTCACGAATCAGATTGCCAACTTCTGGCTGGTTGATTACCAAAGGTTTTTTAACAGTCATCTAGTTCATAGTCAATCACATAACGTAGTAAATGATATAACAAGCTATAGTAGCTACATTAAACGGCTAATGTCTCTAAGTACAGTACGGATTTTTCAAGTGGACGTCTACTACTTATAAAGAGCGTTTGACTTTGAGCAAAGCTAGTGGTCAAGGCACTATGCGTGGGGAAAATAATTGAGTACAACTGTAGTTAGGACTAACGTTAATTGTATAGAGAATTAATCATGAAAACTATACGACAGACTTCGGTAGGAAGTTGGGTAGGGGGAGTTTTGTTTGTGGGAATTGGACTTCTAACTTTAATGTTTACTAAAGTGACTACCCTTAGTTGCACTCGGGTTATTCCCGCTACTTGTCAGCTAGTGGCATCAGGACTGCTAGGATCATCAAAATTAGCAGAGATCCCATTAAATATGTTACAGGGTGCTAAGGTTGAACGTACTGAACATAAAGACGATAAGCAAAAAAAGAGTTACATTTATCGAGTTATAATCCTTACTAGTGGGGGTGAAATTCCTTTTGCGTCTTCTGCAGATTCAAACAAGTATGGGAAGCGAGCAACTGCGTCCCATATTAATAACTTTGTTAAAAATTCTAGGACACTATCTTTAGTAGAAAAAAATGATGACCGATTAGTGGGATATTCATGCTCAGGTATTCTCATTGCTATCGGTGTTTATATATTAATATATGGGAGAAATAAGAAGATAATCGTTTATTAAACTTGTTGACCACCTTTTCTGCGATTTTGGTGGGGGACACCGAGCCAATTTGGGCAAGGCAGAGCAGGGGCATCAATTCTCGTTCTTGGGCAGGGGAAGTGGAGCAGCAGGGGGGAAAGATAGCTTTTCATAAACTTTTTACCTCCCCTGCCTCCCCTGCTCCCCTACTCAAGAAGTACTTCAACAAAATTGTACGGCGATTAAGTCTCAATAGGATAAAAAAAGCTACTTATTGATTAGCTTAAAGGAATTGACAAAGCCCTCAAGGGTTCGTTGTAATGCCTGCTCCTTTATACTGATCACGACAACTTGATAAGTGCGAATCTGATTATTTGGTCGTCGAGTACAAAATACTCTTTTCCAAATAGCAATGCTCTTACCCTGCTCATCGTCTTTTGAGCGTAACCTAATCTCAGCGCCTGGATTTCCGTTTAATCGCAGCTTTTGTTTCCGTTGTATTAATCCTGGGTTTTTAACTTCAATCATGGAAGAAGCAATGTTAAGTCCTGCTTCGAGCTCTTCCTCCGCAGAAGAAGTTATTAGACTGTTTACACTACTATCGAAGTAACTTACCATATAGACTGTTGCATCTTGACCCTGAGAACTATCTACTGTAAATGAATATACTGTCTGTTTTAAAGTTTTTCCAGTGTTGAGGTTTATGCCGTCTCTAGTTTCGACATCTGCCTCTGGAGTTGCTGGCATAAGGATAGAAAAGTCGCCACCAGGAGGAGAAAATGTCCGCCACTTAGATGAAGTCTTCGCACTCAGTGTGGGTGGAACAGCGCCTACTCGATTACTTAAGATAAAATTTGGTGCAACGATTCCTGTTAAAATAAGTATTAAACTGACGCTATAATATGGTTTGGGCTTCATTTTTAAAATTCCAAGGGTTTTTTAAATAGTTAAATTACTTGAGCGAACTTGCTTAAATTGCATTCAATGCTCTATAAATAGAATTCCCTTTCTTCAACATAAAATACTCACCTTTGTGTGCCAATCTTGTAAACAAGCTCTTAAGATGTAACCGACCACCAGGCAGATAGTAGTTTAGACACTCAAGAACAGGTAATAGCTTTCTTTAACCTGAGTTCGACGTAAAAAAAGGACTGAAAACTAGACAGAGTAAACTTTCTAGCAATACA
>CAZZVG010000847.1:0-3775 GCA_964657295.1 Iningainema sp.
ATAGAGAGCCATCAAAACAAGGAGTTGCCGCCAACTAAAGTAAGTTTTCATAAACTGAAAATACCAGGCGAAGAAATTTCTCTGTTCGCCATTATGAAAATCCGGATCTGCAACACTTGCTGGATTATGGTGATGCATCCAGTGTTTTTTTAATAATTTCTTGTAGGAAAAACAGCTATAAAGTAATACGCATACCGCTCCAATCAAATGATTGATTTTGCTGTTTGAAGGAAATACGACTCCATGCATGGCATCATGGGCAGTAATAAATAGTCCTGTGTAAAGAAATGTTTGCCCAAGTATGGCAGCTAACAAGGTCAATTTATTGAAATGAGATAAATCTACTAAGAGCAATAAAACCAAGCTAGTTGTCCATGTGATCATGATGCTAAGAGCAATCAATAGTCCTTTATTGATGGATGGACTTGAACGATCTAATAAATCTGTTGGTAGTTGCTCTGATTGATGCTGGATCGTCGTCTGACTTTGCATTTCTGTAAATCATCTCAAAAGTATTGTCATGAAAATTAAGGTTAACTGCACAGAAGTCAGAACTCCTTTGGTGGTTAACACTGTACACTCAGCTACATTAACAGTATTTTATAAACAAATGTTAAGTTTAATTAATTTTTTTAGAGAAAATCTTTAGTAAGAAGTAATACTAGTATTCTTAAAGTATTATTTGCTACTGACAGGCTTGTAGCTAAATTTTTGAGGTAGGGTTTGAAACTGTAACTTTCGACAATGTCGGAGCTTCTTGAGGTGGATGTCAAACCAAACTTAACAGCGTGGCGATCGCTACCGTTGTCGGCTTGTTTTCCTTTGTAGACTTTACCATTGTTAAGTTTTCTAAATTTTTTTAGATATTTTTATACTAGTTATACATTCAGATAGTGCTATTTGTCTATAGTGGCAAAGTTCAAGCAACTCCAAAGGATGACACTTGGAGTATAATGTGCATCAAGTAAAGGATTGTTAAGATCTAGTGTATAGTTAATTTGATAAAGGAAGTATAAGGGGAGACAGCACTAGAGGAGGAAGACTGATAACAACAATGCTCAGGCAATGGTGATGTTTCCCACAATTACGTATAATCCGGTTCGTAGTTGTATATTTTGCGATGCCAATAACGATTGACAGCATAGTTGCAGAGTCAGGTTTCTATCAAAACTGCTCTAACAGGAACTGAAGGGATGACAGGGATAGTCATAAATAAGTAGCGCGTTTTGATGCAATACCGTTAACTAAATTTTTCCTCCTGTAGCAATCTAAAAAACAGATGATTTTCTAATATGATATTTTCGCTACTGAAAATTACTTAATAAAATATGCAAACCTTACCGACGCTGACAACTGCCAATACTGCTTCTCCTCAACTCATACCCACTACAATCAAGAGGCGCAAAACTCGTACCGTTAAAGTTGGTAATATCGCTATTGGGGGTAATAACCCTGTGGTGGTGCAGTCGATGATTAACGAAGATACCCTAGATACAGATGGCTCTGTTGCAGGTATTCGTCGTCTACATGAAATTGGCTGCGAAATTGTCCGCGTGACTGTACCAAGTATGGCTCATGCCAAAGCATTAGCAGAAATTAAACAAAAATTAATCAAAACTTACCAAGATGTTCCCATCGTTGCGGACGTACATCACAATGGAATGAAAATTGCACTGGAAGTTGCCCAGCATATAGAGAAAGTGCGAATCAATCCAGGGTTGTACGTGTTTGAAAAGCCAGATTTTAAGAGAACGGAGTATACTCAGGCTGAATTTGAGGAAATCGGCGAAAAAATTCGCGAAACCTTAGCCCCTTTGGTGATTACTTTACGCGATCAAGGGAAAGCTATGCGAATCGGGGTTAATCACGGTTCTCTTGCGGAAAGGATGCTATTCACTTATGGCGACACTCCTGAAGGAATGGTTGAATCTGCCCTAGAATTCATTCGCATCTGTGAATCGCTTGATTATCACAACCTGGTGATTTCTCTGAAAGCCTCACGAGTGCCGGTGATGGTAGCAGCATACCGCTTAATGGCTCGTCGGATGGATGAGCTTGGTATGGATTATCCCTTGCATTTGGGTGTGACTGAAGCCGGAGATGGAGAATACGGACGGATTAAATCGACGGCAGGCATGGCGACACTATTAACTGATGGCATTGGTGATACAATTCGCGCATCGCTTACCGAAGCACCAGAAAAGGAAATCCCCGTTTGCTACAGCATTTTGCAAGCTTTGGGATTGCGGAAAACAATGGTGGAGTACGTCGCCTGCCCTTCTTGTGGACGTACTTTATTCAACCTTGAAGAAGTGCTGCATGTGGTTCGAGAAGCAACCAAGCACCTCACAGGGTTAGACATAGCGGTGATGGGTTGCATTGTCAATGGGCCTGGAGAAATGGCTGACGCTGACTATGGGTATGTTGGTAAGACTCCAGGGTATATTTCTCTTTACCGTGGCAGAGAAGAAATCAAAAAAGTTCCCGAAGAAA
Source organism: Iningainema sp. (assembly GCA_964657295.1). Classification (GTDB taxonomy): domain Bacteria; phylum Cyanobacteriota; class Cyanobacteriia; order Cyanobacteriales; family Nostocaceae; genus Rhizonema. The sequence continues at coordinate 2,494 of CAZZVG010000847.1, forward strand.
AAGGTGTAGAGGAATTGATTAACCTGATTAAAGCGGATGGACGCTGGGTAGATCCTTAAAATTTACAATAATTTCTCGCATCAAAGACTACAAAGGTCACCGGATTGCACAGTATTATTTGGAAATAACAAAGTATGCTCGGTCTGTACACTAATACCCTGTGTTAGATTGAGCATACTAACCACCAACTTTCCGACACTGCTCAGCTTTCACTATGGGAATTACAAGAAATGGGCTTGTTTTGGGTGCTACGGCGGTGACGCTATCAACAATAGCAGTCATAAGTTTAGGCATTCATTCGCAAGGACAGGCTTTATTTAAAAAAGATCCGAAGGGGTTAATAGACGAAGTTTGGCAAATTGTTGATCGTCAATATGTAGACGGGACTTTCAATAAACTAGATTGGCAAGCTGTTCGTCGTGAGTATCTAAACAAGTCTTACAGCAGTAACCAAGAAGCTTACAAGTCTATCCGAGAAATGCTGAAGAAGCTTGATGACCCTTATACTCGGTTTATGAATCCAGAGGAATTCAAAAGTTTACAAGTTGATACTTCTGGTGAACTCACAGGTATTGGGATTACAATTGGTCAAGATGAAAAGACGAAAAAGCTGACTGTGATTGCACCAATTGAGGATACACCAGCATTCAAGGCTGGTGTGTTGGCAAAAGACATTATTATTAAAATTAACGGGAAAAACACAGAGGGTATGGATACTAACCAGGCAGTATCCTTGATCCGAGGTGAAGCCGGAACTTCAGTAGCCCTGACAATTGACAGAAGCGGCCAACAAAAAGATTTTAACATCACACGGGCGAAGATCGAAATTCATCCTGTGAAGTTTTCTGAACAAAAGACTCCCATCGGCGATGTCGGTTATATTCGCTTGAACCAATTTAGCGCCAATGCGGGTAAGGAAATGCAAAACGCCATCACAAATCTGGAACACAAACAGGTGGTGGGATATGTCTTGGATTTGCGTAATAATCCTGGGGGCTTACTATTTGCCAGCGTAGAAATTGCCAAGATGTGGCTAGATAAAGGCACAATCGTCTCTACCAAGGAACGTCAAGGCGACGGCGATCGCGAAATAGCAAACGGACGTCCTTTGACTAATAAACAGCTCGTTATACTGGTGAATAAAGGTTCAGCAAGTGCTAGTGAAATTCTCTCAGGAGCCTTGCAGGATAATAAGCGTGCTGAATTGGTAGGAACTCGCACCTTTGGAAAAGGACTAGTGCAATCGGTGCGTCCCTTAGAAGATGGTTCGGGGATGGCTGTC
>CAZZVG010000848.1:0-3769 GCA_964657295.1 Iningainema sp.
TCCCAAAGTTTTACGGTTGCGTCATGACTACCACTAGCTAGAGTTCTTCCATCAGGACTAAAAACTACTGAACTTACCCAATCTGTATGTCCTTTGAAAGTCGAAATTTTTTGACCATTCGTTACCTGCCACAAGCGAATTCTACCATTGGCTTCTGCGGTTGCAAAAAATTGGCCATCAGGGCTATATGCAACTGACAAAACTGAACCAAAATACTCGGTAAAGACACAATCAGTCAGATTCGCTTCAGTAAAATTAGTACGGTATAAACTAGCAGTAGTAAAATCAGCGTTTTTAATTATGCTACGGGAAAGGTCTTTACCTTCCAAAGCTGCTTTATCAATCTTCACTGCCAGCGTCGCGGCATTGCCCCCAACATAACCAACCTCATTTTCAGCTTCACCTCGTGTTGCTTCCATAACATTAATAAGAAACTGATGATTACCCAACATCAGCAAAAGCAAATCCATCACTGCCTTTGTCAAAGGTACTCGCCCAAAGGTTTCCCGCAACTTCTTCAACGATTCACTTACAAACCCCCTCAACGGCGCATCTGTTACAACATTTCCCATCGCATCCAAATTCCTCTGAAAATACGAAGACCAGGTGTAATCCTGTGGTGCAACATTATTTATATGTGATCTTCCTCGTGCCAAATCCGCAAAATCCTCAGCTAACCCACCCAACTCAGCAGCAAATTTATATGCAACAAAAAATTCTAATAGCGAACGATGCGCTGGAGTATAATCACCATCAGCATTACGGATGAGCATTGTTTGCCCCATCATGTCAAAATGCCAATGGTCGAGGTCTTTTTCCTCCTGCACTATGCCGCCAAACAACTGTCGAATGCGGTCAGGGAAAAGCCGATAATTAAGGCTCATCTGGTCAGTAGAGAGCATTTCCCAAGAAAGTTCGCATAAAAAGTAAAGCTTGTCAGCCAGAGAAGTAAAAGTACGTTCTGCTTTTATGTCCCTTTGCATCTTATGACGCACTGCATACAAATAAACCCGCGACATATCTACAGGTTTACCGGCTTCAATATCTGGCAATGCTTCTAAAATTAGCTCGGTCATCACCGGACGACGTGCCAAGTCTAACAGTTGCGGGTTGCCCATCACCTGTTCTACTGTCGTGGATGTAGCTTGGTGCGATAATACTTGACGAATTTGCAGGTCATCAAATTTCTCCAGTTCCAGCACTTCAAACTGCGGTGTTTCACCTGTCAAATTAGCAGTAGAGGCTTGCAGTTCTGCATTCAACAAAGCGCGTCCTTCTTTCGCCTCTGGAAAATGCTCTGTGCGACAAGTAAGAATTACCTTGGCACCAGGAACCACAACCTTTGCTAACTCCCAAAAGTTGTTGATCATCTCTTGCCGATCAACTCTTGCTGCCATTTCATCAAAACCGTCGAAAATTAGTAGCAGTTTACCCATGCGATTGAGTTGTTCAAATGCGGAATACCCAGGTAATGGAATTTCGTGTTTGCGAAAGAAAAATTCGGAAAACAGCGACTCGACACTTACGGCTTTAGCATAGTCCCGCAGAGGAATTACCAAAGGCAGACGGGGGAGTTCCGTTCCGCGTTTTTGAGCATCTCGATAACGTTGCAGTGTTACCCAAGCATAATGCAAGGCAAACCAAGTCTTACCAGTCCCAAACTCACCTAGTATAGAAATATGCTCCTTGGCTGGGTCATCAAGCCAACGGTCAATATATCCGTCAATCCAACCATCTTGTTCATCGCAGCGGCTAACTGCTATCTGGCGTTTGCTAAGGGGGTCGATTTCTTCTTTGTTACAAGCCATAGCTACATACTGAGTATCAATTTTTCGATGTTTTACCTCAGCCTATAACCAGTCCAGATAGCCGCTAAAATCCGCATCCTGTGCCAATAGTTCATCAAAGGTATAGCACCCTAGATGACTATTTTCCTGTTTTTTAACTTCATCACGCGCTGTCCGCGAAATGCGCCGATCTGTTATTAACCAACCTTCATCGGTGTGCTGTGTTGCTACTGACTGGCGCAAACTCATGACATCACCAAGTCCCGCTTCTCCGGCAATACCACGCACAAGTATGCGGTCATATCGGTTACGCCGCACGGGGATATTTATAATCCATTCAAAATAGCTATCTTGCCAAACTTCATACTTCTCAAACCTATAACCCAACGTCTCAAACCAGCCACGCATCTGTTGTGCCAAGGCTATGGCTTTACAATTATTTTCTGTAGTAGCAGAAGCCCCTGGCAGGGCAGGGCTAGGTTCCGCAGCCAAGCGTGCTATTTCTGTACGAATTCCTTCTAAATTTGGTAGCCTGCTGAGTTGTTCTTGAATGCTAACAATTCGCTTGTGTAACGAACCGAATTGATGACTCATCAAAACATCGCCAGGTGTGCGGCTACGTTTAGCAACTTCAATAAAAACAGTAGTGAATTGGGCTACTTCTCGCTGGATATCAAGCCCTAAATCGCGGACTTCATCACCTATTGCGTAGGTATCGAGAAACTTATCGACCTCAGACAGGAGAATCGAATGGTTATTATGGTCGAATGCTTGGCGAAACGCCTGTTTAATTTCTTCTCGCCGGAAAATTTCTAGCAATGGCTTGGGTCTGCCAACACCATATTCTACTAAGCTGTAGACATAGACCCCAGTAAAATCACTTGGTGGATGCTCAGGGTTGAGTTTGAATTGCTGTAGTAGTTTTCTACTCATCACACACCTATCCCCCGGTATGAGAACGCTGACTGAGTTGGTAGAAGAATGGTTGGACGTGCATCATGGTAAAACAAGGGCTTCGTATCACAATACCATTCGTAAGTTCTTAACTTTTACCTCGGTGGAAGCGATCGCCCTAATCCAGATCGGCATCACCGTGCCAAAACGGGAAAATCGTACGCTAAGGCTGAAAGCTTTATACAGCATGAGTTTCAGCAATGTATATCTGAAGTGATATTTCATCTTTTAAAGACGCAACTTGAAATTCGGTTTAAGAAATGTTGATACCTGCGTTTCTTACTTTGTACCTGAAAGCCAGTTTTAGAGGGCATTTTTCCAGCCAAGACCGCGCAACGAACCTGCTCGGTCTTGGCTCCGAATTTTTCTTAACGTACGATTTTCCCAAAATGGCACGGTGATGCCATTTACTACTTATTCCTTTCTTTCTTTCTTTCTTTCTTCCTTCTGCCTTCTGCCCTCTGCCTTAAAGCGCGTAACCTTTCATCATCACCAAAAGTTGCCAAGAACCAGGATTATTTGCAACTATAAAAGTCAAAAAAACAAAGGTTAGCTAGCACGTTGATAAGCCAAATAGCTGCCTCCAGCAAATGACAGCCAATTTCTCGACTTGAATAGATTGAGTAGCATCTCTAAGACGATTATCCAGGAATTTAAGTTAAATGAACTCAAAATCAATATGAGTAAAAATGGTAATCCCACACAACCAATTAGATAGGAAATACCAGCTATACGGCCTACAGCTTCTCCTCCTCTACGCCCTACACTTACTGATACTGCTATACCGACAAAATGACCCACAACTATCAGGCCTAGTAAGAAAATGATAGAGGCTAGAAGTCCTTTATATAGTAGGCTAACGATACATAAAACAATCAAACCGATGACTGCTGTAGCTACTCCTATAAAGTACGCCTTTACAACTTCCCATATCGTTAAGCCATAGAAAGCAGAGCGTCGCCTCCCAGTGGAGGTGGATCGATTTCTAGTTTCAGGGGATGGCCTTCTAGGAACTCTGAAATACGGAC
>CAZZVG010000849.1:0-3765 GCA_964657295.1 Iningainema sp.
AAACTGGAAACGGAATCCTTGAATTTCTACCAACACGTTCCCCGCATTATCCAGCAGTCGAATATCTCCCTTGAAACTAGTAGGGCTTCGCTCCACCACACGAGCGTAGCTCCAAACTTCCAATCCAGGACGAGCATAGACCCGAAATCGGCGAATCTCAATCGGTAGGTAAACGCTGTCTGCGTTATCGCCTAAAAAAGCCTTTAAAAGAACCTGAAAACAGGCATCAAGAAGAGCTGGATGTAGCTGATAGTCCTCAACTTCTGTCTGTAGCGCAGAACTGATCTGTATCTTGGCCAGTGCTTCTGCTTCACTACAAAAAAACTGCTTAATTCCTTGAAAATAGGGACCATACTCAAGTCCCGTTTTTTGAAATTGCCGATAGCAATCGTTATGATGAATCTCTTTTGGACAACGGCTTTTGTACTCATCCAGTACAACCGATTTTGGCTCTAAGCTATATGAAGTGTGGCTTAGCTTTCCTGTGGCATGTTTTGTCCAAGATTCTTCAGTGTCTTTGGCTCTACTGTAAATATCGAAAGATGTTTGATTTGCATCGAGAATCAATTGTAGCGAGGGTGTTTCGTTGTCGGGTAAAGGCAGTGCTCGCAGAAACTCAATTTCTTCTAAAACATAAGGCTCATTACCGAAAGTTTCTTTTGCAGCAGCCAGAGCCATTTCTACATAAGCTGCTCCTGGGTAGACTGCGACTCCTTGAATGCGATGATCCTCAAGATAAGTAAGTTGCTGCTTATCTATTAATACATCCCACACTGGTTGTGCCGATTTTAATTTGCATCCCAGCAAAGGATGAATTTGTGTTGAGAGCATAGCTCGTAAGGAAGTTTGTCCCAACCTGGCTTGCTGCGATTCTGAGGATTCACTCCAATAACGCTCTCGTTGCCAAGGATAAGATGGAAGCCGTACGAGTTGACCTCCTTGCGGATAGAGCAAATTCCAATCAATTGGGTATCCGAGGGTGTAGAGCTTACCAACAGATCCTAACATCATTGCTCGTTCCGGTTCTTTGCGTCGTAGTGAAGGAACTACGGTTGCTGTTTTGTTAGCTGTGGCAAAGCATTCAGAAATGTAACTTGCTAGGACTGGATGAGCGCCAATTTCTAGGAAGAGATCATACCCTGCTTGCATGAGTCCGTCTACTGCTAAAGCAAACAGAACTGGCTCCCTCATGTTTTGCCCCCAGTAAACAGCGTCTACTTCCGGTCCATAAACCTGCTGCCCTGTAACGGTAGAGAACAGGGGAATGGTTGCTGGTTGCGGGTTAATGCCTTGGAGCAAATCTGCTAATTCTGCCTTCAAAGGTTCCATCAAGATACTATGATAAGGAACTTCCACTCGTAGGAATCGGCAGAAAATCTCCTTTTGTTCTAAAGATTTCGCAATTTCCTCCAAGGCTTGGGCATCCCCGGATAGGGTAAGACCTTGTAAGCTGTTGATAGCGGCGATGGAAACCTTGTCTTCGTATTGGGCGATAGCACTTTGAGCTTCCTGTTGTGTCAGAGCGATCGCTAACATCTTACCAAGACCAGCAGTGGTGGCTTGCAAGCGGCTGCGATGGAAAATCACCCGGATAGCGTCTTCTAGACTCAGAACTCCGGCAACATGAGCAGCTGCCACTTCGCCTACACTATGACCAACAATCGCATCGGGAATAATGCCCCAGCTGCGCCATAAAGCCGACAGCGCAACTTGCACAGCAAATATGGAGCACTGAGCGACAAGGGTTTCATTGATGCGAGAATGCTCCTCATTCGCTGTCAGTTCATCCCACAACGACCAATCAGCATACTGCCGCAGGAGTTCATCACACTGTTTAATTGTCTTTTGGAAAACTGGTTCAGATTCCAAGAGGTTCCGCCCCATTGCCCACCATTGCTGTCCCATACCGGAGAACACGAAAGCGAGTTTGGGCGAGGAGCCTGAAACTAGACAACCAGAAGACATCGCCAGACGGGTTTCTCCCGCTAAAAACGCTTCTAACTGTTCTGCTATTTCTTCAAAGGAATCCGACACCAGCGCTAATCGATGCTCGTGATGCCCACGACGCAGACTGGCAGTGTAGCAGATATCTGATAATGAAACGCTGGAACTGGAAGCCGTGGTTAAAAAGTCATGGGTTACTTTTGCAACCGCAGCAAGTGCTTCTGGACTCTTTGCCGAAAGGGGCAATAGCAGTGCGCACCCCTCTAATGGCGCAGTGTGTTGTGGTAACCTATCAATACCTTCGAGAACTACGTGGGCGTTAGTACCGCCAAACCCGAAGGAATTCACACCAGCTATTCGTGGTTCCTGGCCATTTTCGGGCCAAGGTTCTATGGTTTGTGGTACTCTTAAGCACAGTTGTTCTAAAGGAATTTTGGGATTTGGCGAGAGGAAATGGAGATTTGGCGGAATTTGGCGATACTTTAAAGCCAGTGCTGCCTTAATTAAACCAGCAATACCTGCTGCTGATTCCAAATGTCCAATATTGGTTTTGACTGAGCCAATAATGCAGTGGCTGTTTTGTTGACGATCTTTACCAACTACATTTCCTATGGCATTTGCTTCAATTGGATCACCTACAGACGTTCCCGTCCCATGCGCCTCGACGTACTGTACTTGCTCCGGTGACACTCCAGCTTGCCTATAAGCTTCTCGTAGCATTAGTTCTTGTGCTTGGGCGGAGGGAACCGTAATGCCGTTCGTGTGACCATCCGAGTTAACGGCAGTGCCTCGAATTACCGCATAAATCGGATCTTGGTCAGCTAAAGCTTTGGATAAAGGCTTTAGGACGACAATACCTGCACCCTCACTCCGAACGTAACCGTTTGCTCGTGCATCAAAGCTCTTGCATTGACCGTCGGGAGAGAGCATTGATGCCTTACTGAAACCTATGGTTGGTTCTGGCTTGAGCATGGCATTCACGCCTCCTGCTAAAGTCAGCGTGGACTCTCCATTCCAAATACTTTGACAGGCGAGGTGAACTGCAACCAGAGCACTGGAGCAGGCAGTGTCAACAGCCATACTTGGTCCGGTGAAATTGAACGTGTAGGAGATGCGGTTGGCTGCAATGCACTTCACCCCGCCCAAATTGGTATAAGCGTTTATGAAATTGCGATCGCTTACGCTCGTTTGGATATCAAAGTAATCGTTCAATGATATGCCGATAAATACTCCTGTGCTTGTGCCAGCTAAGCGTTCTGGCACCTGTCCTCCATCTTCTAAGGCTTGATACGCTACTTCCAGTAATATCCGCTGCTGGGGATCGATACGTTCTGCCTCTTTTGGAGAAATCTCAAAAAACTGCGCATCAAATTGGTCGATATTCTCAATAAATCCGCCCCTACGGGTATATATTTTCCCTGGTTTTTCCCGATCTGGGTCGTAGAAAGTGCACAAGTTCCAGCGATCTGCTGGAACCTCAGTAATGGCATCTATGCCGTTACTCAGTAAATTCCAGAAAGCTTCTGGACTATTAACACCGCCAGGAAGGCGGCAACCAATGCCGATGATAGCAATTGGTTCTTTTTCATAGGTGTGTCGTTTTTCGTACTTATTGTTCTCTATCATAAAGCTATTTTCTCCACATTCTAATACCCACACAACATCGAATCTTTAGTATTAAAAACAACTAGGATATTTTATTACCATTCCACAACGCAAATTGTAGCAAAAAAAGTAAAGTTTTGAATAATTACTTACTATGCGTGGATTTTGGATTTTAGATCATTCGTGACAGGTTAAGACTAAATTACTTTTGTCAAT
>CAZZVG010000850.1:0-3763 GCA_964657295.1 Iningainema sp.
TTCAGTGCTTTTACTGAGGAGCGTAATTGCTCTTCTGTGATATACAGCAAGACTTTGGCTTCTAGAGAAGAACCAATCATTTTTTCAATGCGTGCAACTTCAATGACCTTATTCACCTCATTACGGATTTGACGCAGTTGTTGCCAGAATTTTGCTAATTCTGGATTATACCATTGCTCTTCTAAATGTAGCCAACCGGATTCAAATACTGACTCGTAAGGGGTTTTGTAGGGGAGAGATTGCCAGATATCCTCAGCCATATGGCAGAGTACAGGTGCGATCGCCCGTGCTAAATTCTCCAAAGCAATCTTCAGTACCGTCTGACAACTGCGACGACGCTTGGCATCAATCGCACTGATGTACAACCTATCCTTAGCAGTATCCAAATAAAAGTTCGATAAATCAACCACACAGAAATTCTGCACAGTTTGGAAAAAACGGAAGAATTGGAAACTGTCAAACGCTTCCGTCACTTCCTGAAAAACCTCCGTCATCCGGTGCAACATGTAACGATCTAGTTCCGGCAATTCCTCAAATGGGACAGTATCCTTCTCAGGGTTAAAATCGTGCAAATTCCCCAACAAGAACCGCGCCGTATTGCGAATTTTGTTTCGCACATCTGCAAGTTGCTTGATGGTATTATTCCCAAGTCTCACATCAGACGAGTAATCTACCGAAGACACCCATAAACGTAAAACATCAGCACCGTAGGCAGGTTCTTTTTTCTGGTCTTTCCCACCTTTAATTAAAAGATCTGGGTCTACCACATTGCCAATTGACTTGCTCATTTTACGCCCTTGTTCATCCAAAACAAAGCCGTGAGTCAACACAGTTTTGTAAGGCGCACAGTCATTCACCGCCACACTCGTCAACAAACTCGATTGAAACCAACCGCGATGCTGATCAGAACCTTCCAAATACAGATCTGCAGGGTAGCGTAACTCAGGTCTATGCTTCAACACTGCCGCCCAAGAAGAACCAGAATCAAACCACACATCCATTGTATCAGTCCCTTTGCGGTACGACCGACCGTTATTGTGATAATTCTCTGGCAACAACTCCATAACAGAAAGTTCCCACCAAGCATCCGAACCTTTTTCTGCGATGATTGTTTGGACGTAGGCGATGGTTTCTGCATTCAGCAGAGGTTCTCCAGTTTCCTCATCATAGAACACGGGAATTGGCACACCCCAACTGCGCTGACGGGAGATACACCAATCAGAACGATCTGCAACCATTGGTGTGATCCGATTTTCACCTTGTGCGGGAATCCACCTCACCGACGTGATATCTTTCAGTGCTTCATCCCGAAATCCTTCCACACTCGCAAACCACTGCTTTGTGGCACGGAAAATTGTTGGTTTCTTCGTCCGCCAGTCATAAGGATACTTGTGAACATAGGGTTCCTCTTTCAATAGAGAACCCGCTTCTGCCAAGGCATCAATCAGCGCCTGATTGCCATCACCCAAGACATTCAACCCAGCAAACTGTCCCGCCTCTTCTGTAAAGTTACCATTATCATCCACCGGCGAGAGGATCGGCAAACCGTAACGCTGACCAACTATGTAGTCTTCTTGACCGTGCCCAGGGGCAGTATGTACCAATCCTGTACCAGAGTCTGTTGTTATATAATCACCGCCGACAACAATCGGACTTTCTCGATCAAATAAGGGATGACAGTAGGTTGAATGTTCTAAATCTTGCCCTTTGACTGTGGCTTTTACGGTTAATGGAGTTCCCAGGATGGTAGATAGGCGTTCCACCAAATCAGCAGCAACAATTAAGTACTTACTCCCCCTCCCTGCTTGCTCTGAGGGCGTTGGGGGGTGAGGTTCTACCTCTACCACTACGTAATTAAATTCTGGATTGACTGCCACTGCCAAATTTGCGGGAATTGTCCACGGTGTCGTTGTCCAAATAGCGACACCCAACTCTAGTAAAAACTCACCCAGAAGTGGTTTTACCGCCTCGGCTAAACTCGTCATTGGGAAGGAAGCGTAGATACTTCGCGAAGTATGGCCTTCTGGATATTCCAATTCTGCTTCTGCTAAAGCGGTTTTAGAACTGGGACTCCAGTGTACTGGCTTCAATCCTCGGTAGATGTATCCTTCTAATACCATTTGACCGAAAATACCAATTTGTGCTGCTTCGTATTCCGGTTGCATGGTTAGATATGGATGTGAAAAGTCACCCCACATCCCATAACTTTTGCAGCTTTTGCTTTGCTCCTCAACGGCAGCTAGGGCGAATTCTTGGGCTTTTTTTCGCAACTGTATAGGTGTTAAGTTTTGCCGTTCGGCTGACTTCATGTTCTGCAAAACTTTCAGTTCAATCGGCAAGCCGTGACAGTCCCAACCTGGTACGTAGCGTGCTTTACGTCCTCTAATCAGTTGGTAGCGGTTAATAATGTCTTTGAGAGTTTTATTTAAAGCATGACCAATATGCAGAGAACCATTAGCATAGGGTGGTCCATCATGCAAGATAAATATTTCGCCGGGATTGTTCTCGGACAGGCGATCGTAAATTTTATTCTCTTCCCAAAATTTTTGGATCTCGGGTTCGCGCACCTTCGCGTTCGCCCGCATATCAAAGTTAGTCTTGGGTAGGTTTACAGTGTCTTTGTAGCTTCCAGTTTCTGTCACAGTTTCATGCCAAGGAATAGTAAAATCCTCTCCATTATCGGTGAGAATCCGATGGTCTTCAAGTTGAATACCAAGCACCGTCAAGCAAGTCATACAAGAGGTGCTTTGAAATATTTCTATGTTACAACTATTTCTCTTGCCTTTGGATCTTCCGAAACGTTCATCACAACCACTGTCGCTCAATTACATGTACTGATTTACACATCTGGGGCAAAATATTGCTACAAATGGTCGCCATGAGGGAATCATTGTTAACATTGGTGGACAAGAGATAGTTTTTGACAATATTCATCATGAGGGAATACCTAGAGAAAATTGGATAGCAAGTCTCTATTGTTTAGCCCTAGATTTAGGTGGTAATTGGGAAGTCACAGAAATCGATTTTTAGAAGATACTAGCAATTTTGAGGTTCGATATGATAGGTTTTTATAAACTTATACAAAAAATTAAACAGAGACCTTCCCTATACTTGGGTCAACGTTCAATTAGTCATTTACAAACCTTTTTAGATGGGTACACTTTTGCTCGTCGCGAACAGAATTTACCAGTAACTGAAGAAGAACGAGAATTTGAAGGGTTTCAAGAGTGGGTAGAATTCAGATTTAACCAGCAATCAACTCAATCTTGGGCTAAGATTATTCTTTTTTACTCGGAAGATGAAAGAGATGCTCTGGTCAGATTTTTTGAATTATTTGCCGAATTTTGGCAACATCATAAAAATTTAGCAAGTGAGGAGGCAGTAGTTTCAGGGAATTATAAGGAATGAATCTCACAATTTAATAAGTAAGTGTACAACAATATTTAATTTACATTTATTACAAACGAACTAAAATAACCCAAACCGTATTCTAGCTTAGGCTTGGAAATACTGACGTTCGTTGATATAAACTAGATGGAAGCTTTAGATAATATGCTGAAGGAACAACATCGATTATCCACCAATTGAATAAATCTCTCTTGGCTGTTGCAAAAGGGGAAATTGCATCGCCTGTAATTGCATCGTACAAAATATTTATAATTTCTTCATAAGCAGATTCTTTTTTTAAAGTTTTTAGGCAACCATAAAAAATGTTATATGCTTCATCTGCTGCTTGATACATTCCCCCTTCATTTATATTTGG
>CAZZVG010000851.1:0-3753 GCA_964657295.1 Iningainema sp.
ATAAACAGGACTACCCCAATGCTACTCACTCTCGCTTTGTTTTTCGTGGCTTGCGCGTGTGGTTTGAGCAATGCTCTCGTGTGTGACATCATATCCCCCATCAGTCGGTAAGCCGCTCGCAGTTCATTCCACCCGGACATCATCTCCGGTATACTTCCTTGAGGATTGGCGGCGATCGCCACTGAGAACCAATATATATTTAATTCTATTTGTCAATTCCGTAAAAATACTGTTGCGCTACGCTTTGAAAGCACTCTTTCACATTTATCAGGTGTTAATTCCATGTGTGACAGAATCTACTAAATTCTAATTCTCAACCAAAATATTTAGCAAAACTGCATAAGCTCAATTAGTCTAGATTTAAAAACTGATATCACATTCGGTAAATTAACCTTACAGCCGTTTTCACATGAATGAACCACACCGTTTGTAAGGGCGTACAGCCCTTCGCCCCTAAGGCTATTGTTGATTTACGTAAAGCTCGCGGGACAGAAGCTTCTCTCCCGCAGACTTTACCTGAAAATTGCCGTCATTCTGACTGAAAACGCCAAAGTAGGCGGCGAGGGGTGCAGTGTCTAGGAAATTATCAGTGATTATCCGGACTGAATATAATGAACTCACAGGAGGGAAAATAATAATTGAGTTGTGTCACAAGTCATTTATCCAAAGTTAATGACTAAATCAAAATATTGGCAATGCGTGAGAATTGATGCCCGGGGAAATCGTCGTATCCTGGAAATCGCACCAGCTAAAGCTTTTCTGGCTTCAGCGTTTGGTGAGTTCCCAGATAATGATGATGTGCCTTCTGCCGACATCCAGCAGCAGCTATTAATCTGGTTCAGAGATGCTAGTAATAGTCAAAGACGCGAAGAAGCAGAACGCTGTTTACTCTGCTTTATTTCCTGGCAAATTGAGCAAGTTTGCTGGCAATTAGAAACTCAGTTTGGGGAAGCTCATGGGTTTACCTGTCGTGACTTACTGCCATATGTCCTTGATGATGATGGTAGCTTACAACCGTCTTCATCCTATAGCTCCTTTCTCTTGAAAATTTTACAGGATTTTGACCCAGTACAAAGCAGTCTCACAACCTGGACAAGCAGAAAAGTAAAACAGCATCCAGCACTCAATCGGTTTTTGTTGGAGTGCGGAGTTTATCTTATCAGTGATTGGGCAATTCTCAACGATACTCAACCAAAACAGCTACAGCGAATTTTGGGCCAATTTTACTTTCTGACACTTGGGGAAATTAAGCGATCGCAACAGCTTCTGGAAGCTTATCACGCTGTCTACCGTGCTGATCGTCTGCAAAAACGCTCCTTAGGAATTAGAGGACAATGTACCACACCCACAACTGAACAACTGCAACAAATCTGCCAACGTCTCGAAGGTAAAGCGAACCAGATGCTTTTAACTACTGTCATGCAACAACTGCAATACCTCGCCTACCGTCTGCGACAGTACCGGATTCATGTTCGCCGTGGTTCTTTTCCTACAGAATCTTTGGATGCTAGTAATGAGTATAATCGTTCTTTGGCTGAGCGGATACCTTCCCCTGATTCTCACCTGGAAGAACAAGAGGAACAAGCTGAGTTTTTACAGTTCTATCGTCCCCAGTTTCAAGCTAGCTTAGATCAAGCATTAACAATAGCGATTCAATCGCGGCTAGAAAAACTACAATCTAAGGATAAGGAAAAGGCAAGAAAGTTCTTAATAGCACTCCATTTGTCTCATTGCGATCAAATGTCGATGGCGGAAATCGCCAAGCTTTTGGAACTCCGCGCACAAGACGCAGTGACTCGCTTGCTGAAACTTAAGGAATTTCGCGCTGATGTTCAACAGCAGCTTTTGGTGATTTTGCGATCGCGTGTGATCGAAGTAGCCAAAGACTACTCTACCACAGAAAGTCTTGCCACTTTAGCAAGTGAAATTACACTTGCTCTGAATGAACAAATCACCAGCTTAATTTCTCAAGCAGAAGCAGAAGTTCAAAGTCCGAAAAATACTTCTCCTAAAAGCCATTTCACAGAAAGACTTTGCGAACAGTTAAAAATTTATAGCTTATAGGGTATCACTCTTTTGTAAGAACTATGACTAATTTATCAACAAATCCTCAACCACTGTGGTTTGACTTTGAGCAATTACCTACATCCGCAACTCCCTTATCACCTGAGCAAATTAATCAGGCAGTCCAACTTAGTCGTCAAATCATCAATCCAAATCAGCAATGGCAAACTTATTTAAATAGTTTAGCTTTATTTGCCTTTAAAGAATGGTTAGAAGCACGAGAAACATCACTAACTATGAATCAAGAAAGATGTCCACTTTTTCAGCCGGCAATAGCCAATGTTATCCCTGCCGTCAGCAATTTACAAGTTGGTGAATTTAAACTATGTTTGATTGCCACTAGTAGCTTGACAGATGAAGAAGTCACTTTTCCCAGAGCCGTTATCAACTTACCAGAATTTATTCCTCATTTTTATATATTAGTAGAAGTTTTAGAAGAGCAAGAGTACGCCATTGTTCAGCGATTTTTATCTTATCAGCAACTTATAGAAAGATTGGCAACTAGTAATTTAGTACCAGAAGAAGATTGGACATATCAGCTACCTTTGACTTGGTTTGAAGATAATATAGATCGTTTATTGTTATATCTACGCTGTCTAGAACCACAGGCAATTTCTTTACCTACTGTACCGCCAGAACGAGCTTCTAACCTTTCCAGGATGCAGAATGAATTAACAGCATTGTTACCACGTCGGTTGCATTCTCCCGAATGCGAATTATGGCAGGTTTTAAATTGGGAACAAGGAACAGCCGTCCTGACTAGTCCTGAATTACTTAATTGGGTGTATAATTTTCATTCCTCACCTGTAGAGACGCGAAATTTTGCTTCTCTAGAAAATCATCTATTAGATTTAATTAAATTATTGACACAACCTGCGATAAATGTGGGACGTTGGTTATGGGATGAATTGGATAATTTGGCGGAAGAATATTCTTGGGTGTTGTTGCCTATTTACCCAGCTACAGCAATGCGATCGCCTGTCGAAGAATTTGCGGCGATTAAATCACAACTTCAACAACAAGGTTTAGAAATTCCTTTAGAGGCGCGTACAGCTTTCAAAGATTTGCTGTTAGCAGGGGTTCAACTAAGATTGTATGCTGCTACTTGGCATTTGCGATCGGAATTAGATCCCCATTTATGGACATTACTACTAGTTTTAGGTGCATCTTCAGGTGAAAATTTGCCGTATAACTTGAAACTAAGAGTGAGTGATGAAACGGGTATTTTAGTCGAACAAGGGATTAATCAAGGAAGTGGTGGTTCTTATTTGTTTACTCGTGTTGTTGGCAGTTGGGATGAGAAGTTTCTTGTTAGTGTAAGTTTAAGGGATGGGGTTGAGGTAACTTTACCGCCGTTTGCTTTTGGTTTAGGGAGGTAGTATATCACCGATGCATTAGTGGATTTATTGGCAACGCGCTTATCAGCGAAAAATAACGAGCCAAAAACAACTGCTCATTTCACTCCTATAGAGAAATGATTGATATTATTAATGCAGCGATAAACCGCCGCAATTTAGGACATAAATTATGTCGTCAGTCACGATTAACCTGCCAGAAGAAGTATTTAGCGCCCGTCGCCTTTCTCCAGAAGAATTTGTGCGCGATATGCGCCAAGCTGCTGCTATCTACTGGTATCAGAAGCAGGAAATCTCAATGGAGAAAGCAGCCAACGTTGCGGGGTTAAACCGC
>CAZZVG010000852.1:0-3753 GCA_964657295.1 Iningainema sp.
AGGGGGGTTGGGGGGATCTCCCTTGGGATGAATATGGCGTTCCCGTACCGTGTTGGCACGTATCCTGGCGTGTGGTTCGTTTCTGCTCAAGTCAAGCCTTGATCTCATATTTGGGCAACGCATGTGCTTGATTAACTCGACGAGCCGTAACCGAGTCAAACAGCGCTTCATAATGATTTAAGGCTTGCTCCAAGGCATACTGCTCAACAGCATACTGCCGACTTCTGCGACCCAACACTTCTACTTTATCTGGATTTTTATATAAATCTAAAATCGCTGCCGCTAATGCATCGGGGTCTTCTGGAGGAACTATAATTCCGCCGCCACTTTTTTGCACAGAAGACGCTGCTGTGCCACTTAATGGTACGGATGCGGCGATCGCACGACCACTGGCAAGTAGTAGTTGAATTTTTGAAGGCATATTAAAGGAAATTACATTCTGCTTTTGCACCACCAACCCCACATCTGCGGCTGCTAGCATTTCTGGCAAATGTTCGCGCTTTGCAAACGGCAGTAGCAGAACATTAGACGTCCCACAGCGTAACACATGTTGCTGCAATCGCTGCAATCCCAGAGAATCTCCTACTATTACTATGGCAATGTCTGGTATATGCCGCAAAATCTTCGCGGCTTCAACAACCGTTTCTAAGCCTTGGGTAAGGGCAATGTTACCAGAATATAGCACCACGAATTTGTCAGTAAGTTGATGGGCGGTGCGGAAGCGGTTGTTTTCTTTTGGCAAGGGACGAATGAAATTGACATCAGCCCAGTTGGTCAGAAGCTCGATTTTACTCTTGGGAACGCCCTTACTGAGTAGATTTTCCACGAAACCATCAGCGATGATGGTAATTTTGGTTGCTGTGTGGTAAGCTAATTTTTCCAGGGCAGCAAAGATGCGGATTAGCCATTTGTTCTTCAGCAGACCAGTGTGGACGGCGGCTTCCGGTAAAATATCTTGGACATTCAAGACTACAGGGCAGGCGTACAACCATCCCAAGAGGGCTGCCGGAACGCAAACTGGTAGGGACGGCACGGTTAAAAGAATTACGTCCGGTCTGGAACCGTTGAGGGCTTGCAGAAAACTGGTGATAACAAAGCTAATCTCCAACAATATCCGATCCAGCAGACTTGGTTGAGGGCGAATCCAAACATAACTACGCTGAATCTTCACGCCGTTTTTGTGTTCAGTGTGGTATAGTTTGCCCTGGTATTCTGGGTAAATACGGCGCTCAGGGTAGTTAGGCATACCAGTAACCACGCGCACTGAATGACCGCGCTTGACTAGACCCTCTGCAAGTTCGGTCATCAGGGGGGCAATACCGATGGGTTCTGGATGGTAGTTGTAGGAGTAAATTAGAATCCGCATTTGTTTTAGTCAGTTATGTTTGGGTCTTGGTTCAGCAGAAACCTCCATAGCTCCAAGTAAATCAGTGCCAAACCTCCCAGAGTAACCGTCAGTTTCAACGAAAATGGTTGCTCATGGGCGCGAAATTGATTGGTCTGTTGTACGGGCATCTGCCTAGAAGTTACTACAGCTAGGGTGGTGGCAATTACGAGCAATCAACCCAAGCTGACGAGTTGACTTCCAATCTTTCTGCTATGTAAATTTGATTTCCTAAATACTAATCAAGGGCTACGTCTACCCTTTTATGCAAAGCGTCGATTTTCGTAAAAATTCTTCACAAAATTAACTTTACAGACATGCCCTAATCTGATCGTGATTGAGTAAGACACGAGGTTGCGATCTCAAACCAGACGACCATCTTCCATATGAACAATGCGATCGGCAATATCCAAAATGCGATTGTCGTGCGTCACCATCAAGATGGTACACCCCTGCTCTTTGGCAAGGCGCTGCATCAGTTGGACGACATCGCGACCTGATTTACTGTCTAAAGCAGCTGTGGGTTCGTCTGCTAAAACTAATTTGGGATCGGCGACTAAGGCTCTGGCGATCGCCACCCGTTGTTTTTGTCCTCCAGAGAGATTTTCTGGGTAGTAATCAACGCGCGAGGCTAAACCGACTACTTCAAGCATGGCTTTGGATTTAGCAAGGGCTTCTCGGTTAGGAACATCATTGTGCAGTTCAACTGACATTTGAACGTTTTGCTGCGCCGTTAAGAACCCTAGTAAATTGTGAGCCTGGAAAATATAGCCAATCTGGCGACGGACTTGCACCAGTTGTTTTTGACTGGCTCCACATAGCTCAATTCCTAAAAATTGGAGACTTCCCGCTTGGACAGACCTCAAACCGCCAATCAAAGTTAGTAAAGTCGTTTTTCCTGACCCTGATGGTCCGGTCATAATAACAATTTCTCCTGATCTGATTTCCAAATTAATGTCAAATAAAATTTGTTTCTGTAGTACCCCTTTGCCATAGTAGTGGTTGAGATTTATGAGGTTGATAACAGGCTCTTGAATCATGATAAAATCAGTTTTTAAATCTCATAAACTATTAACTTAAAATAAATCTATATAAAGAAATTTATCAAAGCTAAAATATTTCATAATTCATAATTTATAATTCATAATTTAAAAAATATCCGCTGGGTCTGCTGCCCGCAATTTACGCACGGCGATCGCACCAGAAATAAAGCACATCAAAATTGTCAATGCTAGCACTAGTACAGCGCGACCAATGCTCATGAACATTGGCAGAAGTGTGGCATTTCTTGCTCCTGCATATACTAATATGGAGATATAAAATCCAGGGATGTAACCCAAAATTGCTAGAATTAAAGCTTCTTGAAAAACCACAAGCAACAAATAGGCATCGGTATACCCCATAGCCTTCAGGGTTGCATATTCAGCCAAGTGGTCTGAGACATCGCTATAAAGAATTTGATAAACAATGACAGTTCCAACAATAAAACCCATAGCTGTGCCAAGATTAAAAATAAACCCTGTTGGTGAGCTACTATCCCAATAATTTATCTCAAAATCCATAAATTCTTGCTTAGATAAAATTTTCACATCTTCAGGTAAAGTTCTCCTGAGATTCTCTATCACTTTCTGAGTATTCGCACCTGGCTGTAATTTAATCATTCCTACATCAATTAATCCTTTAGTTCTTTTGTCTTTGAATAGCCGCAGAAAGTTTAAATCACTGGTAATTAAATTGCCATCTGCTCCAAATGAGGGTCCTAGTTTAAATAAACCTTCGACCGTTAATTGACGATTTTGTACTTCTGTAGTAATTGTTTTACCCTGATTAAAGTCAGCACTAATTGGACCAAATTCAGTTCTAGAACCTTCATCAAATAAGACAGTATCAGGAGTCTTAAGCTTCTCGGCGTTTTGCTGAACTTCTGGTAAATTAAACACTTGCTCTTCAGGATTAAATCCAATCACGAAAATGTTACGAGGTTTACGAGTTTGGGGATTTTTCCATTGAGCAAAATCTAGATATAAAGGGCTAACAGATTCCACTCCTTCAAAGCCCATTGCTTGATATAAGCGCCGTTCGGAAAATTGTTTCATAGAAATCCAAGCGACGGACTGAGGACTGATGAGAAAAACATCTCCCAGCAAACTTGCATGGATACGAACGGAACTATCAAACAGAGCACTGCGGAAACCCAGTTGCACAAACATCAAAATGTTTGCAAAGCCAATGCCAGATAGGGCTACTAGCAATCGAGTCTTCTCGCGCGTTAATTGCAACCAAGCTAGAGGTATTTTTAGAATCATTGTTTAAGGCTCCTAAAAGGTGCTGTAGAAAAGTCATACCATTTTGGATTTTGGATTTTAGAT
>CAZZVG010000853.1:0-3749 GCA_964657295.1 Iningainema sp.
CGGGCTTCGACTTCGCTCAGCCCTCATCTCTGTCTAATTGAGCAGCTTTCTTCTGTGCTGGTTGAGCGGAGTCGAAACCAGCTTCTCATAGCATTCCCCCAATTCCCGCCAAAATCTCTGCACTCTCCACATCCAAAGCTGCAATTTCATCCAAAATTTCCTGCGGTTCTCGTAGCAGCGATTCTTCAGCTTTATTTGGATTCTTCACTGATAGATCGAACGTCTCCCGATCCACATCAGCAATATCCACCAGCCAAGACTTTTCTGTTTCTGCAAACCTTATATTTTGCACCTACGGGGTCAAATAAGCCTGCGATTTCGTTGGATGCTAAATTACGGTTAAAAGAGGGTACATAGTCAGGGCTATTTCATTCTAAAATGTCACTTTTTATGCTCAGGTATTAATTATCCCAAAATGGACATCTTTAAGGGGTGAGTTCGGTTGCTAAATTTTTGTTTTATCCGAAAATATTCGTGAAAACCGCGCCCAAAAATAGAATGAAATAGCCCTGGTACATAGTTACTCCAATGCAAGACTCACAAGGATAAATTGAACTTATCAATTGATATAACTGTAACCCAGATTTCTCACAAAGGATGGAGATGTAGTGATTTGGTTTTGGGTAGGCTCCCATACAGAGTATGAGAGGTTGCTATCTCAGTTGTCGTAAATGTCCTCCACTCGCTGTTTCGTCCGGAGGAGAATGCACGTTGCTTCCTGATACCCGTGAAAGATTCTTTTTTTTTAGAAGTTGTGCGCCAGGTGATTGATAATTTAGAATAGATGTACAGAAGTTTGTACATAAACTGATGCTATCCTACAAAATCACATCCGCAACCGATGCCAGAAATGACTTTTTTAAGCTCTTAGACCTGGTAGTAGAAAATCAGCAAGTATATATCATCAACCGTCGTGATAGCGAAAATGTAGCCTTGATTGCTGAGTCAGATTTAGTGAGTTTGGTTGAAACGGTTTATCTTTTGCGATCGCCGGCGAATGCACGTCGCTTACTGGATGCAATAGAGGAGTCGAAGACAGGAAAGATTCAACCTCAAACTATTGCGGAACTTCAGCAGGAGTTGGGGATTGAGCTTGAAGAAGAAAAAGAAAGTTAAAGCTGATGAAATTAAGCCAGTTGTAGTGAATCGCACTCCTGGTTTTAGCTCTAAATTTAAAGAAGATTTAGCCTGGTGGTTTAAGCAAGATTTTGAGAAAGCCTCAAAAATATTGGATTTGGTTACAGCAGTCATGCAAGATCCTTTCGAGGGGATAGGTAAACCAGAACCATTGAAGTATATGGATGCAGATACCTGGGCGCGGCGAATAGATTTAGAGCATCGGCTTACCTATCGGGTGGGAAACACCCAGATAGATTTTCTCGGTTGTCGGTATCACTACGAATGATGCAGGCTTTCCATCAATTCAAGGTTTAACAATCACTGAACTGAGTATCCCTAAGATTATATCTGCTTGCTTAATTGAGTATTCTGTTAAGTCTATTTTTACTACATTGTTTTCTAATAATAAAAATATCCAAACAGTACCTGTTGTTATTGTGCCTAGTACCGGGCGCATTGGCGCACCGTTAAATATCTGTGCTGCTACCATTGTTGCTAAACATTGACCCAATCCTTCGCCAAGGTCACTTTTTTTAGCTTCTACCACTACAATTACTGGCGACCTAATAGCTAAAAATTCTGGTGATTTGGTGATGAGAAAGTCACAACGTCCATTTAATCCACGACTTGGGTCAACTGTAAAATCAGACCCTGAGAAAATATTTAATTAAGTTGGTGCAGACCTTACTAGTTCAGCAAGTAACGGAAAAACCAATGCTTCTGACCGAAGCTTTTCGCTACTTGATAAACTTACAAATTTTAAATAATCAGCTAATGTTTGCTGATATAAGGAGCTAAGCTCTTTAGGTTTGATATCACTAAAAATACCTTCACGTTCTTCAGTGATTAATTTAAAACTATCTAGAACTTCAGTGAAACTAAAATCTCCGTAACTCATAGTTAATTATTTTTCATTGAGTATAGGAAATTACCTATGTTGTCTAATACACAGCCCCTACACCTTTGGTAAACAATTGTTGTTCCAAAATTTGCGCTAAGCCGATCGCAATCTGAATCAAAAGCCAACCAATCAAACAGATAAATACTGCCTGACGAGAGTGGCGGCGCACAGGTAGCCCTTGGCTCTGCTGACTACCTAGAGCAGTGGCTGAATGCTCAGTTAATTGTCGTTTCAGTTGGTGGAAGCTTTGATGGCGGAAGTGGTTTCGATGTGGTTCACCATATCTACCACCTTCGTGGCGAAAGCGATTGGGTTGAGGACATCACAGCCATCTTATTTGCTTCGCGCTGGTCGTGGACGGTTGCTTCACCTTTTAACCAAGCTCGTCTGCAAGGGCGTTATACTGTCATTAGCAGTGGACCTCACACTCATGACGGAAAAGAGGGCTACTTTGGAACAGCATCTGTTGGCACTAACAAAACTAGTTATGCAGAATTAACTTTAGAGAAAGTTAATCAACTTCCTATTTGGTGAATGCTCACTACTTTTCCGGAGGTGCGATCGCAATAGACTTAGCGATAATCGCAGGTTTGTTCCTGTATTTTTTATAAGATTTATCTTGTAAGCTGATATTGTACTTTCGCTCAATTTCTGGAATGACTAATCTACCAACCTGACCTGTCACTTGAACTTCCGTCTTCTTATTAGTAGGTAAATCAAAAGGTTTACCCGAAGCATTCACAACCACAACAGGTTCACCGCCCAACAACTGCTTATCACTTACCGTAAAAGAATTTAACCCAATTTTTTTAATTGGCTTACTTCTAACTGTCACAGTTTTACCAATAACTTCTTTGGCATTGTGATTTATCTGTGTTGCACTCATAATACCAGGATACAAAACAGCATCCTTAGTTCCATAGTAACCGTGAACTAACACAGCACCCAGTGCTAGACCGAGGACGACTTTTGCATCCCAAAGTCTTTCCATCAAGTCTGTTTTCGGCGATATTTTTCCAAGATCGACTGTTTTTTTTTCTGCTTCAGCCATGATTTATAAGTCTCCTCTTTTACTTTTACTTAATCTACTGATTAAATTTAATTCGACTGTTATTAACTATTTATTTTCCGACATTTTTTGAATTCGAGCACAAAGTTAATAACATACAAAAACTCCTTTTTAAGCCTTAACGATTCTTTTTTTAAAGGAACCATAATCATTAATTATATGCCTTTCTTCCCCTGATTTAGCTTGTTATTGGTTGCCAAGAGGAGCAAATAAAGAAGTCAATAGGTTGAATTGCATAGGTGGTCATCACTACCATTTTTGGCAGTTAATTGCTTTTGGTTGTTTATTTTCACCCTGATAGTACCAGTAACTGGTATCTAAACCTTATAGCTGAGGGAATAAAATAAATACCAGATTGTCTAAGTTATCTCTACTATTAGGTAGAGCCAGATGTTACTCCTTTCCTGCTCTCATGAATATCGACTAAGTAAACCGTACCCGCAGGTTAAGGACGCAGAGAAAAAATAAACAAGATAGGTAATCTTACACTGGTACGGGAGTCAGACCCGTACAAATTTTCTTGATATGGCGGTTCTCAGTCAAATCCCATACACTCTCGCCCTCTCCACGCCAGTCGCCTCAACGGAGGGAACCGAACGTAGTTCGCCCGGAGGGAAACCCTCCAAGCGACTTCTCTCCGCACGGTGAGGCAGCGCTGCG
>CAZZVG010000854.1:0-2688 GCA_964657295.1 Iningainema sp.
ACGACATTTCTGTTAGTAGCGCTGATGAATGCAGGTGTTTCACTTCGCCTCATTAAGCCCTATACCTGCGAAATTCAGGTTCCTGTCATTCAAACAGGAGATACCCAGAATCGTTATCCCGATTTGGTGGTTCTTCGTGAGCAACATTTAGCGCTTACCCAGAAACGCCTGACAATCACACTAGATATGCCACCCCCTAGACTGATTATAGAAGTAGTCAGTCCAGGAAAAACAAACCGCGATCGCGACTACACCCGTAAACGCGCACAGTATTGCGAAATAGGTGTCTCGGAGTATTGGATTGTCGATCCTGAACAGCAAACGGTTTTAGTGCTGGAGTTGCAAAACAATCAGTACGCTGAAGTAGGCAGATTCAAAAGCAGCGATCAAATTGTTTCTCCTCATTTCTCAAGTTTAAAATTAACCCCTGAAGAAATCTTTGCGGAAGCACAATAAATAGATATGGACGTTCCTCGTAAAGCCGGTTTCTCGGTATTACACTACCCTTAACTAAATCTTATTGAGTTTTAAGCCACAAAATACTGCTTCAAAGTATACACAATGACATCACAAAAAGGCGTGAATCGTCCCTCGCCATCTAATTGCTGATAAGCCTGAGCAAACTGCTGTATTTCTGCATCAGTTAAATCCTGAACAGTTTGCAAAGCAGCATCAATCGCTACACGGCGGAGTTTTCTTAACTTATTAATGTCGAGTGCCAGCTTTTCAATTGTTGTTTTAGCAGCTGCACGCTTGTTAAGATCGTCGGTTGGTAAAATTTCTCCAAAACCAGAGTACTTAAAGAAATCCTCACAATTTGGATCTAAGGGTGAAACCATCAGTTCCTCGTCAAACCAAGCACGTTTTGTATGTCCGCAATGTACAGGCACGCGAGGTTTGCTTTCATCTTCTCCTTGACAGGAAGCTATAAGATTTGTATACTCGAACGTCAAGTTTCTGTAAACACTTTTAGGTCTGAAGTGTTCGATATGACAATTCTTGCGGCTGATTGGTCTACTACAGTAGCAACAGATATATCCTTGCTCTTGTAACAGTGATTCGTACACCTCGTTTTTTACTGGTTGGCTAAAGGATTTCCAATCAGGTGTCCGACTACCAAGCTTCTGCTTCCACTGAGTCAAGCGACTCGGTTCTTGACTTTTTTTAATATGTTTCATCGATTGAGAATTTCCTTACGCCGAATTAGTACATCTGCCCTCACAAACTCTGGATCGTCTTCGCCTATTTCGCCCGCCAAATCTTCGCGCAATTGGCGAGCACTATTGAGATTTCCCTGTTCGATCAATCTGAACAAATCGCGCAAACTATCTTGGATTTCTGATGGGCGTTCTGAAACACCCATAATGTCTTCTAAAATACTATTGCTATCTCTACCAAAAGAACTTTCCGGCTGCTGAACAACGGTTTCATCCGATGTCGCTTGCAGAAGGTAAAGACTATCAGGTTTGACATGACTCACCACTTGTGGCGAATGAGTGGTGATGATAAATTGACAATTGGGGAATGTTCTTGTCAAAGCGGGAATAATTTGCCGTTGCCATTTTGGATGCAGGTGCAGTTCAATTTCATCAATTAAAATCACACCGCTTCCTTGGAGTGGATCAACATTACCAGGATTGGTGATCGCCAAGCGTCTTGCTAAATCTCCTACCATTGCCAGCAAGCATTTTTCCCCATCTGATAGTTGATTAACGATAAATTCCTCGCCCTGTTTTTTGACAGTCATTTGTAGAGGCGATCGCGCCACTCGTAAATCTGAAAAATCTGGTTGCAAAGAAGCGATCGCCCTTCTCACTGCTTCCAACTGTTTGTCTCGATAGCCGGAGTTATCTCGCCGCAATTCATTCTCCAAGTCTTCGCGGTTTCTAAACCATTCAAAGAAGCCTTTGAAATCAATTCTGCCTCCAGTCAGTGCTTGATCGTAAGCATTAATTTGCTTCACTAAATATTCCCCCGTTATCTCCAGAGGCATATCCAGAACAGCACGATTAACCGGATAGTAAACTGCCACAGGAATGTTGGCAAACTCATTTTGATCTAACTGACTCTTAATATAGTCAACCGCCGTTTGTAAAGAAGCGGAACTATCCTGACTTACATCATCAGCTTCTATCTGAGCAAACACTTGCGATAACGCTTTCGTCAAACCGTTACTACGATTCAGTTGTTGCAAACGTTGATCATCTATATCTACTAGTAAAGACTTGATAGCCTCCAAACGCATTTCACCGGAGCTTTTGGCTGATTTACTACCCTCTTTCTGCTTATTCACTAACCAAGTGAATTCTCGTCCTTCATCAAGAGAAACTGTAATTTCAATTTCCGTTTGTTCGCTGCCATTCATTATGTCTTGTTCGCTTAACGAACGAGTGGAATCAAGACTCTCTTGAATTCGCCCTGTAAACTTTGATAAGAGAATAGCCAGACAATCAAGAATACTTGATTTTCCTACTCCATTGATTCCCAGCAGTACAGTCGGCTGGGTTTCATCGAATAAGAGCGTCAGATCCCCGATTCTACGAAAAGAAGTGATTTTGAGACGCTTGATTTTCATTGGCAGTTAAGTCAGTGTGATTATAGCTAAGTATATTTACTATCATTAATTCTTAGTACAACGAAACATAAATTCGTGGCGTTTTGGTTCGTAGTTGCGCTTTAGCGCTAAAG
>CAZZVG010000854.1:2698-3749 GCA_964657295.1 Iningainema sp.
AACTACCAACGATAGACATTATTTGCCTGAGCGTCACGAACTTGTGCAATCCTGTACTTAGTCATTTGTGCTTTGACTCATGACCAAGAATATTCTAACTTGTTACATTTATTTATGCCGACTTATTTATATAGTTCCAAAGGATGATTTAAGGCTGAGATCCCCGACCACTTTTACGAAGTCGGGGATCTCATTTTTCCTGCTATAATTAAGCTAATTTGAGTGAGACAACACCTCTATCAAAAACACGGTTATCAGTACCGATCGCACTAATTTCTATTTTATCTGAATACACTTCATAGGCAGCAAAACTCAACTTTGAAGCCGAATACTCCGTCCAATCAGAATGTCCTACAGGACGAGTATCTGCACCAGCACCACTGATTAAATAAGTTGTGCCGTTGATAGAACGAGTTCGCTCATAATGGTGTTCGTGACCATTAATATAAAGCTGGACATTATATTTTGCCAACAAGGGAGACAAAGTTTTAATAAAAGCGGGATTACTCCCATACATACCCGATGCATAAACTGGATGATGCCCAAATACGACTTTCCAAGGTGCATCAGAGTGGCTGAGTTCCTGTTCTAACCAGACAAGCTGATTTTTCCAATCAGCATTAACATTAGTATCTAGGGCAAAAAACTGGATTTGATTGTGACGAAAGGTATAATGGCGTCCATTCATATTAAAAAGGGGATATTTGACTTGCAAATCGCCATTAGCATTGCGGATATCATGATTTCCCAAGCAAGCTTGAAATTTTACATTCTGACTCAATAGCGGTGCATAAGGACGCTCAAACACCTCACCAATTTTTTCCATCTCCCCATTAGTATAGATATTATCTCCAGCCAAAATCACTAGATCGTAAGGATTTTGGCTGTGATAAGCATTCATTGCTTTGGCAACAGCATACTGAGTTTTTTCGCCAGTGCCTGTATCAGACACGGAAACAAAACGCAGTAACAATTCTTTTTTAGTTGGAGTTGCCGCGCTTGCCGTGCTTGGTGTCGCAATACTCGCATTGTTACTCCGTCGAGCCACACA
>CAZZVG010000855.1:0-3747 GCA_964657295.1 Iningainema sp.
TCCTACTCCCCATTCCCTTATTTAGTAAATTATTTAGCACCATCAAGTTGCCCATTACTGAAGTCCGTAAATCGTGGGAAACGGTGTGCAAAACCACGTCTTTTACCCGGCTTAGTTCTTGGAGTTCGTGCATTTTCTGCTGTAGTTGCGCTGTCCGCTCTTCTACCTGACGTTCCAGATTAGTATTAAGTTGTGCTAGTTCTTGATAAAGTTGGGCTTGCTGAATGGCCATCGCTACCTGTTCTGACATTTGCTGGAGCAAATCAATTTCCATGTCGGTCCAATAGCGCGGTCCACTGCATTGGTTGGCAATTAACGCACCAAACAATTCCCCGCCTAGGATGATTGGTACAGCCAAGGTAGCCGTTGTGTGAAATTCTTGATAAAGTGCTATCAATTGAGGAGATGCTGGTATTTGCGTGATATCTTTAACTACCCGGACCCGATTGATCTTTAGTAGTTTTCTCAACTCTAAAATATAAGTTTCATGCTCTGGTTTCCATTCTAAGACAGATGGATATTGCGGATCTACTGATTCGGCAAGAATTTTTGATTGTGCATTAGCATCCCTGAGAGCAACAAAAACCCGGTCTGCTGCCAAAAATTGCCGAACTTCGTTGACGGTAGTGTGGAGAATTTGGTCTAGGTTGAGTGATTGCCGAATGCGTGCTAGAGTTTGAGCCAACAAGCGATCGCGTTTTGCGGAAAGGCGGAGTAATTCTTCCGTCTGCTTGCGTTCAGTAATGTCGTTAATTACACAAACCACACAAGGCTCTCCACCAAGGTTAATCATCTCAGTTGAAAACAGTACTACCCTTGGATCACCTGACTTTGTGTAAAACTCGGTTTCTAAATTGCGAATAAATCCTTGCTCCTGCAACATCTTTTGCATTGTGGCGCCTTCTGAGGAATTGTCCCAAATATTCAACTCTTTGGGGGTACGACCAATCACTTCTGCGCGAGAAAAACCGCTCATCTGGAGAAAGGCATCGTTAACATCAACGTAGCGTCCATCTAAGATCGTCAGGATAGTAATCGGGTTGGGACTAGAACGAAAAGCTTTGGAAAACTTTTCCTCAGACTCGCGCAATGCAAGTTCTGCTTGTTTGCGTCCGGTGATCTCGTGATTAACTGCTAGTAAACACGGAACACCATCTAAATCAATGACTTCGGCTGAAAACAGACTCACATGTACCGAACCCGACTTACTACGAAATTCAAATTCCCGGTTGCGAACGAATCCGTGTGAGTGCAACTCCTGCAGCATCAAAGCGCGATCGCTTTGGTTCACCCACATATTTAACTCAAAAGCAGTACGACCAATCACCTCGTCTGGCGAATAACCTGAGAGTTTGACAAAACTGTCGTTAACTTCTAAATAGCGTCCTTCTTTAATTGTGCTGATGCTAATTGGATTGGGGCTGCAACGAAAAACGAGGGCAAACTTTTGGGCAAGATGCTGTAGAGTTAGTTCTGTTTGTTTGCGGTCAGTAATATCCCGCACAATTGCTAAGACTTCGTCTTGCCCACTGACTACCAACCGCGACTCGTAATCTCGCATACCCAAAGGTGTTGGTAGCTGATATTCTAAGGAATGCATTCTGGAATCAAAAGTTTTTGCGATCGCCTCAAGAGTTTTCATCGCAACATCAGGAGGCAATAAATCCCGCAAATTTTTACCAACTATCTCCTGATCGGGAATGTGAAGATTTGCTCCCTCCCCTTTGAAATCTAGATACTCGCCATCGCGGCTGATGCGAAACATCAAATCAGGGATAGCATCTAAAATTGCTTTATACCGTGCTTCACTCTCTCGCAATTTTTCCTCAACAAGCTTCCGATCTGTAATGTCCATGAACGAACCCACCCAAATAACATCGCCGCCTTCAAGTCGTTCTGGGCGGCTTGCACCTTGAATCCACTTGAGTTTGCCACTATATGTGATGATGCGACCTTCCCAACACCAAGGTACAATCTGGGCACAAGAGGTAGCAACAGATTCTTCAAAAGTTTTGATATCCTGCGGATGAATAAGTTTATATAGTACCTGAAAGTCTGAGAGTACAACTTCTGGTTCTAATTCATACAGATCTCGACATCCAGAACTGGCATAAAGGACAGAGTGGGAACCATCCTGCCGCTGAAGGAATTGGAAAATCATTCCTGGCAGGCTAGCAATTTTTTCCTGCAGGGGCAATCCTCCTTTTTGAGAATCTAGTATATACAGTGCTTTCACAGTTTCATCCACTATTTAACCTTTTTATATACAAGCGACTGGTATATTAAGGAAGTTAATCGCCGCTTAGCAGTCAGCAAGAATATTTTCAGCCTTTGATCTAAAAGCTGATAGCTTTCCGCGAATCGCTATTACTTTTAGGGTATATTCCTTCATAACTTATCGCATTCACCCAATTGGATGAACATCTTGCTCTTAGAAGATTTCAGCAACAGGAGTGTATATAGCAGTCCTATTTGATTTATGAACAAGGGGGACAAAGTCGACCAAGTCGACCAGGAAGACAAAGTCGACCAGGAAGACAAGGGAGAGGTGTTGACGAATCATTTAGGATTGCTATATAGGGCATCGTCTTCAGAGGTTCAAAATGCGATTAAAGGATGGAGAAAAAGTCATGAACGCCCTGTATGAATCGGGCTACGGCTCAAGCAGCAGTGTGTATGAACAAGCATCGGCACAGATAGGAATGACACCTACGACTTATCAGCATGGTGGAAAAGCGATGCGTATTGCCTACACCGTCGTCCCATGTCCTCTGGGATACTTGCTTGTGGCAACAACAGACAAAGGTATTTGTGCGGTGAAACTAGGTGATGAAGCAGATGATCTCGAACTTATTCTCATCAATGAGTTTCATCAGGCGCACATTGTACGTGATGACCACACACACAAAGACTGGGTGCAGGCAATCCTCGATTTGATTGCGGGTACCGTGCCACATCTCGATTTGCCGCTTGATGTACGCGGGACTGCATTTCAGAAACAGGTGTGGCAAGCATTACAAAAGATTCCGTATGGCAAAACGCGCACGTATGCTGAGATCGCGGGTGATATTGGTAAGCCGTTAGCAGTACGCGCTGTCGGGAGTGCTTGCGGCGCTAATCCGACAGCGCTGATTGTACCTTGTCACCGTGTGCTGCGCAGTGATGGCAGTCTTGGTGGTTATCACTGGGGGATTGAGCGCAAACAAAAACTGCTTGCACAAGAGTTGAAACTTTGCAAACATGGTAAGTAGGTCGGTGAGAATAATAAGTAGTCATGCAAAATTAAATATACAATGTCCGAAGCGCTTCTGAGTGCGAAGCGCAAGGGATGCAATTCGCTTGCGGTTTGGCATTGCTTCACTTCGTTCGCTGCGGACATAAATATTTTTGCATACGTACTTACAAACTATGTAAATTTTTTTAAAATTACTTAAAAGGTTTGTAGTTGCGCTTCAGCGTGCGCTGAAGCGCAACTAGGAACCAATAATGATTTATTTTTTCAACCTACTTAAGTCAGTATAATAAGATATTTAGAGTCTCATAACAAGTAAGCAATTTACAGCCAATTTCATCTATTTGAACCACGACGCTTGGTAGGGGCACAACATTGTTGTGCCCCTACAATGTGGTCTATTTACCTGAAAATTGCTGTAAAATCCTTTGATTTGCTACGCTAATTTTTTTCTCGTTCCTACGCAGAGGGTAGGAACGAGCCGAAAGCCTGGGTTGATTTAAACTATCTGTGTT
>CAZZVG010000856.1:0-3745 GCA_964657295.1 Iningainema sp.
TTCTTTTTCTTTCTTTTGCCTTTTAACTTTTAACTTTTGCCTTGTTCGGTCAGATGTTGTGACGAAGATGTTGTTTTGATTAAACCCGCCCCTACTTTGCTTGCGCTATCACCTTCTCAACCACTTGCAAAGCCTGATGGACTTCTGCCTCTGTGACAATCAGGGGTGGGACAAATCGCACGACCTTTGGACCTGCGGGGACTAGTAATAATCCCTCGTCCATACCAGCTTTGACCACATCAGCTGCAGTTGTTTGAGTATCTGCTTGTAACTGCATACCGTTGATTAAACCCCAACCGCGTACTTCGGCAATTTGTTGGGGATATTTTGTGGCAATTGCCTGCAAACCAGCACGCAATTGTTCACCTCTAGCTTCAACATTCGGCAAAATCTTTTCCCGTTCCAAAGTCTGGCAAACCGTCAGAGCAGCTGCACAGGCCAAAGGATTGCCGCCAAAGGTGCTAGCATGTTCTCCTGGTTGAAAGACATCGCAGAATGATTTGCACAGCATTGCGCCTATCGGGATACCGCCGCCTAAGCCTTTGGCACTAGTGAAGATGTCTGGTTCAACACCGAGATGTTCGTAACCCCATAATTTACCACTGCGTCCCATCCCAACTTGCACTTCATCATAGATCAGCAAAATGCCAGTTTCGTCGCAAATTTCCCGCAGCTTTTGGAAGTAAGCAATCTCACCCGGACGGACGCCGCCTTCTCCTTGCAGTGGTTCCAAAAGAATTGCCGCCACACCACTATCACCACTATCTAACTCGCTGATCGCGGCTTCCACTGCCTCAACATCGTTATATGGGACATAGTGGAATCCTGGCATCAAGGGATCAAAGTTTTTTTGATACTTTGGTTGTCCGGTAGCGGTGATTGTTGCTAAAGTTCTTCCGTGGAAACTTTCATGGGCTGTCAAAATTATCGGGTATTCAATATCTAGTACCGTATGTGCGTATTTACGTGCAAGCTTGATGGCAGCCTCGTTCGCTTCCGCCCCAGAATTGCAGAAAAAGGCGCGATCAGCACAAGAATTTTGAACAAGCCACTTTGCTAAATCTCCTTGTTCGGGAATGTAATACAAATTAGAAACGTGATGCAATTTCTGAATTTGACGTGTTACTGTTTCTACCAGGGCAGGATGGGCGTGTCCAAGGGTACATGTAGCGATCCCAGCTACAAAGTCTAGATATTCCCGATTCTGTGTATCCCAAACGCGGCAACCCGATCCCCGTTCTAAAGCTAGGGAAAATCGCGCATAGGTAGACATGACAGCTTGATTGAAGCTATCTGTATCAAAGGAGCTTGATTGCACAGAACCTTTGTGTGAATCTATCGTCGCTTGTTCAAATAAAGTTTGGATACTCACTACCTAAGTCCTCAAGATCTTTTATCTTATAATTATTTGCTAGCTTCATGATAACTCTGAAAGAAATCTTCATGACAAGGAGTCTGGAGATAGGTTGACAGAAGACACAATGAAGTCTATGCCTAAAATCGGGAGGTTCAAAGAGGCTCGATAATATTACATTTTACTCGTATTGAAATCAAGGGCTGTCAAATCATGATTTATTCAGTAATCACACAGAGTCTACCTAATTCCTGTAGAGACGCGAAATACTTGCGTCTTTACAACTTAGGCTAATGCTCCGATACTCTCAAATGAATGGCGGTGGTGAAAAAACTTTGTACTCGACACTGGAACAAAAATATCGTCGCATCCAAAAAGAGTTAATGATCGGGACTATCGCTCTTGGTGGTGTGTTCCTCATTGGTACTTTTTGGTATCACATAGTAGAAGGCTGGTCTTGGCTGGATGCGGCTTTCATGACGGTCATTACCTTATCTACTGTTGGGTATGGAGAGATCCGACCATTAGGAGACCGGGGACGGTTGTTTACGATCGCCCTGATTTTTATGGGTGTGATTTCTATTGGTTACATTGTCAACCGATTTACAGATGCCATCATTCAAGGCTACTTTCAAGAAGGAATCCGATTGCGACAACAACGGCGTATCATGGACTCATTATCTGGGCACTATATCATCTGTGGATTTAGTCGGACCGGCCGTCAAATTGCTAAAGAATTTCAGGCAGAAGACGTTTCTTTCGTCATTATTGATTCAGAAACCGAATCTGTGCAACAAGCCCAGGCAGAGGGTTACACTATTTACCTGGGTGATGCTACCCTTGATGACACACTTTTACGAGTGGGCGTGGAAAAAGCGATTTGTATTGTCGCTGCACTGCCATCGGATGCTGAAAATTTATACACAGTATTATCAGCAAAAACACTAAATCCAAATATTCGGGCGATCGCACGGGCAAGTACAGAAGAGGCCTTGCAAAAATTACAACGTGGCGGTGCAGATGCCGTTGTTTCTCCTTATATCACTGGTGGTAAGCGAATGGCTGCTGCTGCGCTCAGACCCCAGGTGATGGACTTTGTCGAAGGTATTGTCTCCGGTACAGATCGACAACTCTACATGGAAGAATTTTTGCTTGACCCGACGGCTAGTCCTTTTATGGGTCTGACTCTAGGACAGGCAAGGTTGCGGGCACAAACAGGCGCACTGATTCTCGCCATCCGCCGTGCTCACGGCGAACTCATCGGTGGTCCCACTGCTGATACAGTATTCGTCAGTGGAGATGTGATTATCGCTATGGGTACCGCCGAACAACTGCGATCCCTCAATCAACTTTTAGGACCCATTGGTTCCAAGAAATTACGGCCACCAAAGAGTAAGTAGGAAACTTAGATCTTGACACGCAGTGCTTTTTAGTATATGATTTTAGCTAATTTTTCCAACCATGCAACGGTGCTATACTTTTGATAACGCATTCAATCATAATTGGAGGAGCGACGGAGATTAAGATGCTGGGATAAACTGCAAGTCCCCAAATCGGGTGAACCAACACACGGCATTTGTTTTGGATCACTGGGTATTTGAGTAAAGCTTTGACAACTGCTGTGTCGTTGTGGGGAATTTCTCCGGGATGGGAAAGCAATGGATAGCCTGTACGGGGATCAATGAGATCTGTAGGATAGCTGCGATCGCGTAGGTTAAATGCGACATCAAAGCCAAACCTAATAAATTTTTCCCGCAATCGTTCTTTTTCAGTCTCGATTTCTGGCGTACATTCCACCAGTTCATACTGTGATTGCTGTAAAACAATCACCACCCACAAAGAAGACTGATTTTTCCAATCTGGTAATATCCGTTCGCAGTTGGTACAGATATACTTACTAGGGGAATGAATTGAAATCTGAACCGCTTGTCCCGTTGTCCCAACCAAACTAATGAGATAGCCTTGCTCAGAAGTATAAGCCGTGGGATAGTTCACTCAACTTTATTTGGTTTTTACAGGTTTTTTTCATGAATCTATTTGTATTGATGATAACCCTTTGATTGTCAGTAAAATTATCAAATTTTTGTCGTTGTCATTGATATTTTGTAACAAATGACCAATTTCCCAAGTCATTAATCTAACTTTAGGGCATTGACAGGAACTTCATCCCAGGAATGAACTGTCCGCAATCGCGCCACCCAACCCCACGCCTTTTGTACCTCTGTCAAATTTTCCTGAAATGACTCATGGCAATCTTTAGCTTGAGACTCATCACAACAAGCAATACAAGCATGAATCATCCCAGATGCATCTATTTGCTCATTAACCCAAATAATCATAAGTTTAGTTGTAATTGTGAATTGTTAATTATTTCTCCCCCTCTCTCCCCCT
>CAZZVG010000857.1:0-3743 GCA_964657295.1 Iningainema sp.
TTGAGGAACTGCCACTGCTAGAGATTTTTAACAGCCTGCGTCAACGGCATGGGTTAGCGTTGGGGGTGGATGATTATTTGGTAGTATTACGTAGCTTGCAAGCAGGATTTGGTATGAGCAATCACCAGGAATTAGAGCAGCTTTGCTGTTTGGTGTGGGCAAAGTCTGAGGAGGAAAATCGCCTAATTCGACGGTTGTTTGAGCAGATGTGGCGGGAGTTGCCAACTAAGTTGAAGAATGAAGGCGAACGCGCTCCAGATGTTAGTGAAACACCACTGCCTATATC
Source organism: Iningainema sp. (assembly GCA_964657295.1). Lineage (GTDB taxonomy): Bacteria > Cyanobacteriota > Cyanobacteriia > Cyanobacteriales > Nostocaceae > Rhizonema. Next base: position 287 of record CAZZVG010000857.1, read on the forward strand.
ATCAAAGTCAAACACTCCCTCGACTGAAACACCAACACCTGAACCGTTACCAGATGAACCTTTACCTGATTTAGAGACACCTCCTAGTATCACCCCAGAACCAGTGCAAGCAGTCCAAGCTGTGCGGAGTAGTCGCCGGGATAGGGAACTAAAACGCCCCCGCTACATACTTTTGACCGAGTATTTTCCTGTTACAAAGCGACAAATGAAGCAATGCTGGCGTTATCTGCGTCGTCCGGTGCGCCAAGGAGTACCCACAGAGTTAAATGTTGAGGCGACAGTGGCAAAAATTGGGCGTGAGGGAATTTTACTGCAACCTGTACTGATGCCACCACGTACCAATCGCACTGATTTGGTGTTACTAATTGGTCAAGAAGGCTCGATGGTGCCGTTTCACGATTTATCGCGGCAGTTGGTGGAAACGGCACAACGGGGAGGGCGGCTAAGAACAACTAATGTATTTTATTTTCATGACTACCCGGATGAATACTTGTACCGTCATCCGGCGATGCTTGATGCCAAGCCTGTCTCTGAGGTGTTTACGGAGATTGGAGAACGGGCTGTGGTATTAATTGTCAGCGATGCAGGAGCTGCACGGGGGAATTTTGACCAGGAACGGGTTGAGAGCACTAAGCTATGGATTGAACAGTTACAGCAATCGGTGTGTTATTTTGCTTGGCTCAACCCGATGCCGAGTGAATGCTGGCGGCAAACTACTGCTGGGGAAATTGCCCGTTTTGTGCCGATGTTTGAGATGAGTCGGCAGGGGATGAATGCGGCAATTAGTGTGTTGCGGGGTCGATATATTCCCAGGGAGGTAATTTACTCATGGCTGATGTGACGACGGACATAAACCAAACCCGTGCGATGAGAATTGCCCAGCGACGGATTGAAGGATTTGCCCAGCAATTTGGGGAAGCACACCGCAACTTGGCACGTCATGCTGCCTTTCCTTTGGTACTTACACCTGATTTACTTTACCAAATTTGGGCAAACTTTGTCCCCGAAGCCCCTTGGAAGGCGGTAGCTCATGTGTTGCTGTCGCGGTTATGTCGCCAGGTGGGTTATGAGATGTATGAAATGGATATTAGCGATCGCAATTTGTTGTTGCGGGAATTGAAGGAGGAATTTGGGCAGGAGCGATTTGAAGAACTGGGTGAATTTCTGCTTGATTATGTGGCACAGCGACTGACAGGGGATGATCCGGATACCCAGGATTTAGCTCAGGCTCAGGAGTGGACGGCGCTGGCGTATACTAAGCCTCGTCAGGTTGCGCGGGAGTTAGCAGAAGCACTGAGAGACAAGGTGAAGGTGAAGCAAGAAGATATGGGAGAGCTGCTTCGCCTCGGTTCTTTGGTGGAAACTCTGGCAGATCCTTTGTTAGAAGCAGGATTTGAGCCTTTACTGGTTTATAGTCGCGGGATGGGGTGTTTTGTTCGTGGTAACTTTGTAGATGCTGCAACTGAATTCAGCAAAGTATCTGGGCAGGGTAAGCAGTTAAAAAATGCTGATATAAACTTGCCAATTCCCAAACAGATACTTAGGACAATAAACCAACCAACAGACCAAAGTGCCGCAAAAAGTCAACAGTCATTTTGCAAAATCCTGCCGAACCATCAATGTATTGGGCACAGGAGAGTTTTGGGAGTAGCACTGCACCAAAAATAACACCGCTAAGACAAAATCCTGTAGACTTTTCTGTGAATGCCAAGCAGGATATTTCATCTCGCTTCCCTAGTGGTTCAATCCCGCTTGACTCCCCTTTTTACATCGAAAACTCTGCGATCGCCGCACAAATTAATGCAGAAATCAGTAAACCAGGAGCCTTAATTCGGATTAAAGCCCCAAGAGAAATGGGCAAAACCTCCTTGCTGCTGAGGGTTATGGACTATGCCGATCGCATCGGCTACCGCACAGTTACCCTGAACTTGGAGCAAATTGACCAAGCAATATTGAGCGATTTGAAGCGATTTTTGCGCTGGCTGTGTGCCGATGTCTCGCGTCAGCTGCAGTTGGAACCAAAACTCGATGAGTATTGGGATGAGGATATCGGCAGCAAAGTGAGTTGCTCCCTCTACTTGGGCAGTTATGTACTTAAGCAAATTGACTCGCCTGTGGTTTTGGCGTTGGACGAGGTGAACCTGATTTTTGAGCATCCTGAGGTGGCGAAAGAAGTTTTACCTCTGTTTCGTTCATGGTACGAAGAAGGCAAAAGACTGCCCATCTGGCAAAAGCTGCGCCTGATTGTGGTGCACTCAACGGAAATTCTCCTGCCGCTTCATCAGTCCCCTTTCGATGTGGGGCTACCGATTCAGTTAACCGGGTTGAGTTTAGACCAAGTGCAGCAGTTGGCACGGCGCTATGGGATCAATTGGACAGATGGCGGGGAAGCAAGACTTTTGATGGAGATGGTGGGGGGACATCCAGCACTGGTACATTTAGCACTCTATCATCTCAGTCGTCGGGAAATCACTCTGGCACAACTGCTGGAAACCGCCCCCACATCCTCTGGAATTTATTCCCATCACTTGCAGCGTCATTGGGTAAGTTTGCTTGAACAGCCGGAATTGGCGATCGCGCTTCACAAGGTGATGAATGCTACAGAGGCTGTGACGTTAGAACCGATTCTGGCTTACAAGTTAAGCGGTATGGGGCTGATTAAACAATCAGGAAATAAAGCGATACCAGGCTGTGAGTTGTATCGACAGTATTTTAGCGTTGAAGAGGTCAGATTGCGTCAGTCACATTAATGCGATTAAAAATATCTAATATACAGTAGGCGACCAAATTAAAATACGTTGTGCCAACCCTCAATCTATATTACTGAAGTTTAGACTAAGCAGCAAGAAACGACCCAGCAGCGCTGAGTTCACAAAACACAACCTTTAAGCACGAAAGTCTTTGATACTAAAGGGAAGTAATAACCCTTTTGCTGACAGTCCGGGGGATGAATTACGTTCTCGTGTTGATCGCCTGACTCTTAGTGGGACTTAAACAAAAATTAAACCCAAATATAGCCCAAACTGGCTTTATAAGCCAATCCGGTTCAGTTAAGATAATGTGCTTACCGATAACTTCTGTAGAGACGTTGCAATGCAACGTCTCTACACTCCAAAAATTCTCATTAATCACCTTAACTGAACGGTATTGCTTTATAAGAGGCAAATACGTCACGGTTATGGGTCAACCAATCAAAAAATCGATAAGACATAGCCGTTCTAAAGGCATTTAAAGCTTCAGTAAAGGTGTTCAAAGGTTTAGAAGCCCACCTTCCTCGCAGACCCCCAGTCAAATTTACGTCACGTCTTTTTTGTCAACCATTATTACTTGACCGGCTCTCTAGTGGAGAGCTTAAATGCGAAAATAACCGCACAATTTGGTTGACAAAAATTAATTTTTGTGGTATGGGGGTGAACAACGCAACCAAGTACTGGGCGATCGCACCACTGGTTACATT
>CAZZVG010000858.1:0-3740 GCA_964657295.1 Iningainema sp.
TCCACCAGATAGTACCAACCCACCATCTAGCCCTCCTGGTACGGGAACTCCTAGCACTACCCCTTAAAAAGATCATAGTAACCAAAGAATAACTCCAAGCCGGGGGCTAGAACTTAAAATCAAGCAATACCCCGGCTCATTTAACACGCATCGCCGTAATTCCCCTTCTTCAACGAAGTAAGGAGGTGGATTATAGCGGAAAAAATTGAAATAGTTTTCAACCAATACTGAGTGAAACGAAGTTAGGGCTTTCGTTGATCCGTCGGCTGCCCCACTAACTAGTGAGGATGTTAGCGATATTCAACGTTCGCGTAGCGTCTCGCTCCAGTTGGAGCGTCGAAACGAGCATCCCATCAATTAATCACAGATCCTATATTTATTTATGAGACGTTCTTCTGCCTTCTTCATGAGAAGTTGGCGTTTTTCGGAAAGTTGCAACCAACAGGCAGGCAATACCGATATTAATAAATAAAGTTAATCAGAATAAAATATATAAAATCAACGACTTTGCCCAAACGAAAGCGATCAATACCATTACCTATCGCCCCACCTAAAATTAAACCCCAGCCTATTTGTTCCCAATAATTCAATTTTGAACCAAAAGTTGCCCAAGCCATCAATACTAAACTTGCTGCCAAAGAAAGCCAGCGCAACCAATATGCAAAAGCGCTATTACTCAGAAAACTCCAAGCCGCACCTTTATTTTGAGTATAAGTAAAGTGAAGTATTCCGGGAATAAGTGCTTGTGTTTCTCCCAAACTCAGTGTTTGTACTACCCAGTATTTCGTCAATTGGTCTAAGATAATCGCGATAATCGCAGCTATCCAGAAGAGGCGGTTTTTTAAATGCATAAACAATCAAGTCATTTGTCAATGGTCATTAGTCATTAGCTTATGACATATGACTATTGACGGATGACTAATAAAAAATTAAGTGCCTTAGTATAAACGCGATCACCGTCACAGCACAAATTACGGCTAGTTGCCCTGGTAGTGCAAACCAGGAGTATCGAAGAATAGCTTCTTGCATCAGCGGCAGAGTCTCTGTCCCTTTCCAGTGAAGAATATAGCTAAGAATTAAATAAGCAATACCACAAATGTGGACAATTAACAAGCCACAAAAACAACTAAATGCTATGGTTTCTAGTCGGGGTTTAGCTTTAAAGGCAAAAAAGCCACAGATCCATGAGCCGGGAATAAAGCCTAACAGATAGCCAAATTGAGAGAGTTTGATATATCCAATGCCACCACCATCAGCAAACACGGGTAACAACGTTAAACCCATCACTAAATAAGCGATTTGCGAGAGCGCACCCGCATTCTTACCGCCCAAACAACCGACAAGCAGCACTCCGCCAATTTGATAGGTAACACCTAAAGAAAAAGTATGAATTCCTTGGTGACTCCAACTCCAAGGAATTGTTGTGACATAGGCTTCTAGAAAGGTACCACCCATAGTTAGCAGTAAACCAATCATGGACCATAGTAATTGATTGGATGCAGCTAACATTTACAAGGCACTCATCTTTCTCAGTTTTAATTAACAAAACTATTAATTGAGTATATATTCTACTATCAATTTTTGCTGATTTTGATAATACAAATGTACTATTAAATGATGTGCGTCTTAAATAAAACTTGTATCAACAGAAAAATACTTAGCTGCAAGGATTAATTTTTTTTAAATTTTCCATATTTAAAATGCCTCTTGCTGATTTCTTAACCTAATCTTTACTATTGCTCTGTATAGTATAGACGCCAAGCAGTAAAATTACAAAAACTTTACTTTCATGTTCCCTTACTCCGCGATCAATCCTTCTCGCTTAACGAGAGCAATTTCTGTACTAACACTAACAGTCAGTTTGGCTGCTTGTGGTGGTGGCGGACAGCAAGCTAACAATGCTGGCAATAACGATGCAACTCCTGGTGCGGCAACTGATACAACTGCCTCTAGTAGTAACACTGGAAAACTAGATTTGGGTGGCAACGTATCGTTAAATGGCGCTGGTGCTACTTTTCCCGCACCACTTTACCAGAATTGGTTTCAAGCTTTGAATAAGAAATATCCCAATCTCCAAGTCAACTACAATCCAAATGGTAGCGGTGCGGGAATTGAGAATTTTACCAAAAATCTTGTGGATTTTGGTGCCAGCGATGTTGCCATGACAGACGATGAAATCAGCAAAGTGCAACGGGGCGTGATTTTACTGCCCATGACGGCTGGTGGTATTGTACTAGCTTACAACTTACCTGGTGTTCAGCAACTCAAGTTACCACGGGACGTTTACAGTGGTATGTTCCTAGGGACGATCAAGACTTGGAATGATCCAAAAATTACTGCGGCTAACCCAGGTGTCAACCTTCCCAACCAACCAATTACAATCATACATCGTTCTGATGGTAGTGGCACGACAGGTGCATTTACGCAACACCTGAGTGCAATAAGTCCAGATTGGAAGACTAAAGTTGGCAGTGGAAAAACTGTCAGCTGGCCTGTAGGAGTTGGGGCACCAAAAAATGACGGTGTAACTGCCCAAATCAAAAGGACTGCAGGCGCGATTGGTTACGTTGAGTATACTTATGCCCAACAAAATAAACTGAATATGGCTGCTTTGCAAAATAAAGCAAATCAATTCGTTGTACCCAATCAACAATCAGTAGCTAAAGCCTTAGAATCAGAACCCCTGCCAGCAAATCTCCGCGCCTTTATTACAGATCCCACAGGAGCAGAGTCTTATCCGATTTCTACTTACACTTGGGTTTTAGCTTACAAGCAATATCCCGATAAGGCAAAAGCTAAAGCAGTCGAAGCGATGATTGAGTACGGCTTGACTGAAGGTCAGAAAGTTGCTCCACAATTAGGATATGTTCCTCTCCCTCAAGCCGTGGTGCAGAAAGTTGCTACAGCAGCCGATGCCATCAGCCCTGATTATAAAATCTCCGTCAGCGGTAGCGCTAACGGTAATAGCGCTACCAATACTAAGTAATTGTCAGTAGATCTTGATAATTTGTTCTTTGTTGTTTGTCATTTATAAATGACTAATGAAGCGTTTTGTTCGCTCCCACTTTTTCTACCGTTGATGAGTAAAGTTATTCATGACCACACAAGCCCAGAATCCGCAACAAATATTTAGACCTCTTACGTCCGGGGAGAAGTCCCTGGATCGTGGCTTTATTTTGCTGACGCGGATTTTTGCACTGGCGATCGCTGGTGTTTTAATATGGATAGCAATTCAAGTTGCCATTCAAGCTTTCCCAGCAATCCTGAAATTTGGTCCCAGCTTTTTAGTGAAAAGCGTTTGGAATCCGGTCACTAATGACTACGGAGTGCTCCCTCACATTTACGGAACTTTAGTCAGTGCTTTGATCGGCCTATTGATCGCTGTCCCAATTGGTGTGGGTACTGCTCTATTGCTTAGCGAAAATCTGCTACCAGGACCTGTACAAATTGTACTAACTTTCTTGGTGGAACTGCTAGCAGCTATTCCCAGCGTTGTGTACGGTATATGGGGAATTTTTGTTTTAATTCCTTTGATCACACCTGTGGGACAATGGCTCAATCACACCTTGGGCTGGCTGCCAATTTTTAGTACAATTCCCACAGGACCTGGATTATTTCCAGCGGGAGTCATCTTGGGAATTATGACTTTACCAATCATCACAGCCATTTCCCGCGATGCGCTGATTGCCGTACCACCTAGTTTGCGTCAAGCCGCTCTGGGATTGGGAGCAACTCGTTGG
>CAZZVG010000859.1:0-3737 GCA_964657295.1 Iningainema sp.
TTTTCCAGGTCAGTGTCTGGATCAAATCCTGGAGAATAAGCGCCAGCAAATTTCGCCAAAAATTCTTCACGGTCACTGCCATTGAGTATGTAATTGCAGACATACTCGGCTTGTTGCAGATTTAAGACGACTAGATATTTATCTGCATAGGAATTAGTAGCAATGGTTTCTTCATGCTTATACTTGCCATGAATAATTGAGGTGTGGTTGCGTTTTTTATGCTTCTCAACACTATTCCACACCTTGGAAACCCACGGGCAGGTGGTATCCATGATTTTACAGCCTTTTTCGTTCAACAGTTGCATTTCCTGCAAACTAGCGCCAAAGGCTGGCAAAATCACTACATCTTCCTCAGCCACAACAGAGAAATCCTTCTGCCCCTTTTCGTTAACCGGAATAAATTCAACCTTCATTTCCCTAAGCTTTTGGTTGACCAAAGGATTGTGAATAATCTCGTTAGTAATCCAAATGCATTCGTTGGGAAATTGCTGACGTGTTTCATAAGCAAGGGCGATTGCCCGTTCCACTCCCCAGCAAAATCCAAATACTTCTGCTAGCTTAATCGTTACATTGCCCACTTGCAACGTATAGTCGTTCTCCCGAATCTGCTGAATCAAATTGCTCTGATACTCGAAGCGCAATAACTGTGTCACTTCTTGTGAGCGTCCAAATCCCTTGCGATGATAGTGCTCAGAAGTTTGGAGCGAGCGCTTAAAGGTTTTTGTATCCATCTGTCATCCCTCATCATATGGGGTTCATCGAAGTTTCACTCTCACAAGTAGGATGAGCATGTTCTCAGGTTTAAATGCCACTCATCTAATTCTTCTTATTCGACCTTATCAACCCAACCTTGATAAAATTCTCTAAACTTTAAAACTCCCTGGTCATGCTTTACATACGCTCCGCCCCCATTTACCTTGATAGTATCGAAGATTGGTAAATCCTGTATCAAACCCGATTTACTCTGCCAACTAAAAAGCAAATAATAAAGTATATCTAGCAAGAAATTGCCAGTTTTCTTTATCATTACCAAAACATTGATGATTGTCTCGTTTTCAGCAACTGGAGTTGGGCAAGACAGCAACGTATAGTTTTCTTTACCGTCTGTAAAAGCTGTTACTATAGTTCCACTGGGCCAAGCATCTATTCGCAATCTCAAGACTTTAGCACTTAGCCCTAAAAGTTGGGCTAATATACCTAATTTTCCCAGATTAATTAGGAAATCAGTTGTGCTTCCAAACCAGGCTTCTTTTGGAATAGGTAGTTCACTCTGTTGTTCTGAATGTCGGTTATTAAGCAAGGAGAATTGAATTGAGGAGCCAGAAGCCTTCAATTTGTGTACTGAGATGAGATGATAGTAGTCATAAGGGTTTTCAAGCACCCGTCGCACCGTCGTTTTGCACTTGACTGCACAGCGGAAAGCCATATCGTTATGTCTTTTGTCTTCAGCAGCTGAAAACTCAGGCAAAGGAAACAGAGGAATTTCGGAACCATACCATACCCAGATGTAACCGTATCTTTCAACAGTCACATAAGTGGATTGGCGAGCTTTTGGGGGAATGTACTCTACCTCAGGGATGAAAACACACTCGCCAGAGCAATCGAAGCGCCAGAGATGAAAAGGACATTGAAGACAACCGTCTATTACCTCACCAATCGCCAGACTAGCACCCATGTGTGAGCAGTAACGCTCCATAATGACTGGATGACCATTTTGATCTCGCCACGCCACCAAAGGCTGACCAAATAACTGTATTGCTTTTGGTTTTTTCCCCAAAGTTTTAGAATCCATAGCAACGTACCAACTGGCGGCAAAATGCGTTACCCGTTTATCGACTCTGGTTTTCAGTTGAGTTAGTTTTAGCTCTTGGTCTTTGTGGTTGCTAATCATTTTGTTCTTTCCTAATAGTGGCTACTGAAAAACTGACTAGTGAGTTCTAACTGTGACAAAGTCCGCGATCGCCATTAGAGGGATAGCCCTCTCTCTAAAAGGAGCTAGTTCAGCCTTAGCTTCTGCAACTAATTTTTTCGCCTGATGCCTTGATTCCTCAATGCCCCACAAACTGGGATAGGTCACTTTTTGCGCCTTTTGGTCTTTGCCTGCTGTTTTCCCAAGTTCCTCAGACGTTGCGGTAACATCTAGCACATCATCAATAATCTGAAAAGCTAGACCAATATTGCGAGCATAGCGAGAAAGTCTGTGCAAAACCTCACTATTTGCTCCTGCTAGAAGTGCTCCACACACAACAGAGGCTTCCAACAGGGCTCCAGTTTTATGGGTATGAATAAAGTTGAGAATTTCTACATCAATATTATTCTGTCCCTCAGATTCCAAATCAAGAACTTGACCGCCTACTAAACCTGTTGCTGCAATTGCATGACTTAACTTGGCAACAACCTGCAACAAGTGCTCTGCTGGCACCTGTTTTGTTTTTTCAACAATCAACTCAAAGGCGTAGGCTAACAGTCCATCACCTGCCAGAATCGCAATGTCTTCGCCATAAATTTTATGATTTGTTAGCCGACCTCGCCGATAATCATCGTTATCCATAGCAGGCAAATCGTCATGAATCAGAGACATGGTGTGCACCATTTCTAACGCACAGGCAGTGGGCATCGCTATCTCTGGTGTGCCTCCAGAGAGTTCACAGCTAGCAAGACACAGAATTGGGCGCAAGCGTTTTCCTGGTGCCAGTAGGGAATAGCGCATCGACTCGTAGATTTTTTCTGGATAGACTACGGTGATTGACTTGTTAAGCGCCACTTCCACTTGGGATCGCCATTCTAATAAGTAGGCTTTTAGATCAAAGGTTGCCTCGTTAATTTCACGCTCAAATCCCTGGCGTTGATCGAGTTGAGAATTTTGCAATGATCGTTCAAAAACTTGAGTATTCATTTGGTTTATATTCATTAAGAGAGTGACCGAAATCATTGAACAGTAACAGTTGCAGTTACCAGTAAAATAAAAACATATCCAAAGCAAGCAAATTGAAGAATGGAATCCAAAAATGGCGATCGCTTATACAGATTGCCTTGGTTGTGCAACATAGAAAACTGCTTCTTTTTATCGCCCAATTCCTACATAATGGAAACCAGCCTCCTGTAATTCTTGCCGATTCAGGAAGTTGCGACCATCAATCATAACGGGGTTGTTCATTAAAAAGGCCATCTTACGATAGTCCAAATTCCAGAATTGCTGCCAGTCCGTCACCAGTACTAAGGCATCGCAGCCGTCGGCCAAGCGCTCTGGATCGTTTTCTACTACCACGCCTAATAGACTATCACGTAAACCGCTTTGCGAAACAATTGGATCGTATGCCTTAACCTTGGTTCCCAGTCGGTTGAGATTCTCGATCAGGTTAAGTGCTGGAGCATCGCGCATATCATCCGTATCGGGCTTGAAGGTAAGACCGAGTAGTCCTACTGTTTTACCTTTGAGAATTTTGAGAACCTGCTGAAGTTTTTCAATGATAACCTGGCGCTGCCGCTGGTTGATACTCACAGCGGTTTTGAGCAGATGAGCCTCATACCCATAGTCATCAGCGGTGTGAATGAGAGCAGAGACATCCTTGGGGAAGCAAGAACCACCCCAGCCGATCCCGGCTTGCAAGAACTTGTGACCAATGCGAGAGTCTAAACCAATCCCTTGGGCAACCTGGGTGACGTCAGCACCGACGCGATCGCAGATATTAGCAATTTCATTTATAAAGCTGATCTTGGTTGCCAAAAACGCATTA
>CAZZVG010000860.1:0-3737 GCA_964657295.1 Iningainema sp.
CATTACCGTGGGGTATACTTGCGGCGATCTTTGCTTGCCTTGCTTTCGTAATAGAGTCGCTGCGATTTGGTGCGCTCCCAGGATTGGCACAATGGATTGTCCATTCTTGTGTTGCCTTAGGGACGGGTTGTTTTCTGATTTACTGCACCAACTTTTTGACAAAAGGCAAGGCACTCCCGCCTATTATCGGGTTCTTGGAATCACGATGGGTAGTGGCACTCGGGATATTTTCCTACAGTCTTTATATCACCCATGCTCCCGTGGTGTGGTTCGTGCATCAACTCCTCCTCAGCCAACAGTTATCCCCGACAATGATGGCAGCTAAATGGCTTCTCTATGCTGTGCCATCGTCATTACTTGTTGCTTACTTATTTCATAGAGCCTTTGAGAAACCATTCATGTCCCATTTCTCGGACAAAGTCAAATCTCAAAGAACAAACAGTACTGATTTAGCAAAGTCTGATGAAGGGTGGGATGTGTTAATTGGTGGAGAGTACACAGGCACACAAACTAGACTTGCGACTTCTGTTAAACAGCTTCTTGAGTGGCTCAGGGAGTACATGTCTGTAGATACAGTCACACTTTTACTGCCTGTGAGAGACAGACAGAATTTGGCAGTGTACGCCACTCTCGGACTTGAAGAGGAAATTGTACAAAAAATCCGTATACCCATTGGACAGGGCTTCGCCGGTGGGATCTCCGCCAGCAAACAACCCACGATTGTCAATAACCTTAAGGAGGTAGAAATTGTCAGTCCCATCCTGCGCCATCGGGGTTTGCGATCGCTCGTTGGCATCCCCCTACCCATCGAACAAAGTCAGATGGGAGTCTTACACGTTGGCACCTTCGAGTCGCACAACTTTACCGAACGCGATGTACAGCAACTGCAACTGATGGCAAAACTCATTGGCTCAATGGTAGCAGATGCAGGAGTTCTTAGTTTCGAGCAGGATTGCCACAACACCTCCTACTTGAATTCAAAAGAATCATTGACAAGATTCCTCCAATTACCTTCCCAGGGAAATCTCATCAATACTCTGCATCAAGTCTTCGTGCTTAATTTCTCGACCCTTAAATTTAAGGTTAGCTGAAGTTTGATCAGTATCAAAAAGTATTAAATGTTCGTAGTTGCACTGTCTTTGCTGTAAACGATAAACGACTTCTCACTAAGTAGCGCAACTACGAACTAAAATGATACAAATTTGGAAAAAGCTGTACTTAGGGAGAGCCATAAAAATAGCAACCCCCGTCACACTAGATCTCTCGTCGTAGTCGCAATATTCAGATATACGGAGGTTGTTATTTACTGGCAAGTGCCTTAGCACCGCGCAAATCCAATAAAAAGTTATATTTAATACATTTTTTTTGTAAAATACTCAAAGTTACTTAAGTAAAAACAGGGGTAGCAATGGTTTCGATTAGAACTAAAGCGAAAAGATTTAACATTAAAGTTAGAAAAAAACTGAGAGCAAAAAGTGTTACCAGCATAAAGTTTTCTAATATTAAAGGTGATATTCTAGCAGGAATAACCGTGGCATTGGCGCTTATTCCTGAATCTTTGGCTTTTGCCGCAATAGCCAAAGTCGAACCAATGGTAGCGTTGTATACTTCTTTTTGTATAGCGATTGTCATTTCCCTCTTTGGTGGACGCAGAGGAATGATTTCTGCTGCTACTGGTTCCATGTCATTATTAATGACATCGTTGGTGACAACACATGGAGTTGAATATTTATTTGCAGCCACAATCCTCACAGGAATTGTGCAATTTCTGATGGGAATATTTAAATTAGGTAGATTTTTTAGTTTTATTCCCCAGTCAGTTGTTGCAGGTTTTGTTAACGCTTTAGGTATCTTAATTTTTGCTGCCCAAGTAAGACAAATTATTGGACAACCTTTTGTAGCTTACATTATGGTAGCAGCGACATTAGCTATTGTCTATCTCCTACCTCGTTTGACTAAGAGTATACCATCGCCTCTGGTTGCAATTATTTTGATGACTGTCGTAGCTATGAATACACATTTTCATCTACGAAGCGTAGGAGATATTGGTAATATTACAGGTACGCTGCCATTTTTTCACTTACCACATGTTGACCTTTCTTTAGAAACTTTTCTGATTATTCTTCCTTACTCATTAACATTAGCGATCGTCGGTCTTTTAGAATCTTTATTAACAGCAGAATTACTTGATGAACTGACAGATACGAGGAGTTCTAAAAATCAGGAAGTGAAAGGTCAAGGTATTGCCAACATGGTGGCAGGTTGTTTTGGGTGTATGGCTGGTTGCGGTATGGTTGGGCAATCAATTATTAACATTAGATCTGGAGGGAGAGGGCGTTTATCCACTTTTGTTTCTGGCGCTTTTTTACTGATTCTCATCTTTGTTTTTCGCGATACAGTGAAGCAGATACCAATGGCAGCATTAAACGGTGTCATGATTATGGTTGCTTTTGAAACATTTGATTGGAAATCATTAAAACCGTTAAGTAAAATGCCATTGATTGATGCAATTATTATGCCTTTTACAGTCGCGATCGCCCTGTGGACGAATGACTTAGCTGATGGGGTTTTGGTTGGTGTAATTCTTAGTACTTTAATCTTCAGTTGGAAAATCGCTCAAATCAAAGTCGTCAAATCTTTCGAGCCTGATGGAACGAAAAATTATACAGTATCAGGACAAATTTTCTTTGGCTCAATCGCTAATTTTGTCGAATTATTTAACTATATTGAAGATCCCACAACAGTCGTGATTAACCTTCACCAAGCTCATGTGTGGGATCACGCTGCTGTCACTGCAATTTCTAAGGTAATTTCTCGATATGAGAAATTGAACAAGGATGTCGTTGTTTTAGGGTTAAATCAAGAAAGCGAGTCATTGATGCGTAATTTTTCATAATAGATATTCCATCAATCTCCACTTAAGAGCGTTAATTTTACACGCGCAGATAGGTAAATTATTGTGGTTATCAGTAAAAGTAGTGTATCTGCCTCTGCATCAAAGCCTTCGCGACTTCATCTATACTATATAGATGGACTAAGAGCATTGGCAGCACTTTATGTTGTGAGCATTCACACATTCCCTCGCGTTTGGGGCGAAAGCGAACCGAACAGTGTCCTCAAAATATTGGCAAAGGTTCTTGCCCAAGGGCATTTTGCAATTAATAGCCATCTTTAAGTTTTAAGCATTCATACTGCCCATACTGTGGTTGTATCTCGTCGGGTAACCACTGAAGGCTTGCTTACTCAAGAGACAAAAAAGTCGGTGGATTGGCGTTTGCTTTTTCCACCGAATTGATTGACTCATTTGATTTTAGGGACTACCAAACGTCTGCCATCCCTGCCTTGAAAGGCTCACCTGTAAAAGGTTGTACACCAATATTAGGATAGGCATCATCATTTGGACCAAAAATCCGCATTACAGCTTCACAAATATACTGAGTAATTTTGGCAACCATCCGATAAATAGCCATAATATTAAACTCCCATTTTCTACTTTTCTTAGTCATTTTTATTCTTTGTATATCTACTCTAGTTCTAATATTTTTAGCTGGATCTCTTTTGCAATATATCTATATTTTATGCAATAGTTATTGCTATTTTTTGCAAAAGTTTACAGCAGTTTCCTTTCTGTGTATATTCTGCGTCTGGAGCGGTTTTTTTTATCTCTCCCAATCTTATCGCCTATTTTCAAGATAGCTTACCTAAAGACTCCAGCATTGTTGCTCGTTCTCTATCCT
>CAZZVG010000861.1:0-1084 GCA_964657295.1 Iningainema sp.
ATCGAGGCTCTTGGTACAAGCCTATTCGCCAAAGGTCGAGTATGAGAATATTTATAGGTTTATTTGTGCTTAAGTAAGTAGGCTTGTAGTAAGCGCTTTAGCGCTAAAGCGCTTACTACAAGCCTTTAATTATTCACACCGACCTACTTACAAGCCTTTTTCCTCTATTTTACAAAAGTTTACATATTTGGGATTAATCTCGCCAAATTACTTAGGTTAAGTTGACAAAAACCAGCTAAAAGATTAAAGAATTGTTACAATTATCCAACAATTTTTCCTTGTCAAACTTATTAAAATATTTTTGATTATTGCATCTTTATAACTCTTAAGCTTTATTACAGAAACGGCACTCAAATCAGCTTTTTTGTTGTAAAAGCTAGCGTCATTATGGTAAAATTACCGAAAGTAAAGTAGGAGTTAAGCATTAAGAAAAATTAAATAATTCTCATAAGGATAAGAAAGTGGCGTTGCTGAATTGAGGTATGAATCCTTGTAGAGTAGCAGTGCTACGTCTGTACAAGGATTTTGGTCCGCACGTGAAATCATTTTCATAGATGAAATCGGCAACGCCAAAAAATTTATGCTAGCAAGAAGGTTAAGAGAGTAGCTTGCGGCTGTTGGGATGCGACCTCTGTTTGTTCAAGCAGCTTTGAAGTGCATCATCTTTCACTCTTGACAACGGAAATGCCGCATTCAGTGCTTCCTTGGATAATGGCTTGTTTTGCTCGGTTTTGTAACCGCAAACATCCAATCTGTGAACGGGTTACTAGCATGACTTACAATTTCTAGATCAAAAGTGCATAACTTGTTTTTGCTAACACCTATTAAAAGTACAGGATGACTTGTACGCGTAAACGCATAAAAGCGTTTTGTCGTCAGACATCGCCTAACCCCCTTTAATCGAAGCATATGTCTACTATCAGCGTTGACAATGCGATCGCGATCGGCACGTCTAGTTGATGCCTAACAGACCAATAATGCTAGGTTAAAACTGACAAATGGGTGGAAGCTAAACATAGTTTTAGCACTAAAGGCGAGACTCTATAAGTTCAGATAACCTCTACGCTCAAATTGGTTGACATGA
>CAZZVG010000861.1:1094-3730 GCA_964657295.1 Iningainema sp.
CTGCTACACAAAACCTAAATGCTAATTCCAAATCTTCACGCTCTGAGGAACTACAAAGTTTCTGTCAACTACAACTGGAACATTTAACAGATAATTATCCGATTTTTTGTTCCAGAATTGTTTATCACGATCCGTTGCTGTCAGATCACCAAGAGGTAACTCATTATGCTCAAAGTCAACCTCCATTTTCTCCAAAAACCTTAGCTTACTTGAGAGCAGAAGAATGGTTAATAGACTACTATCCTGCTTTTACTTTAAATGAAGTTAGTCTTGCCAATTTTACATCAAATTGTTATATTTGCCTTTTGGGATACAGAAATCAAAAACCTGAATATATCCTGGTACTTGCTCACGAACCGCTTTCTCCAACTTGGCAACAGGACGTGAAGCGGTCGGCTATGGTACTGAGTAAGTACTTAGATGTTTATTTGGACTGTGGACGCCAACAAGCTGAAATTCAACTTCTTGAACATGTATTGCAGCGTGCAGGGCATCAGTTGCGCAATCCTTTGGCAATGATTGGTCTTTATGCAGAAAATTTATACTTGGGATTAGCAGATGGACCTTGGCAAGAACAAGCGGCAATCATTCGTGAAAGCGTACAATATTTAGATCTTAATTTAACTGAACTTATTTATTGCGGTCAGGGGACAAAATTAAGGGTAACTCTCCAAGATTTACGAACCCTATTAGCTGAAAGTATTCAGGAATTAAAACCTTTAATTAAGCAGAAGCAACTGCAAATCTGCTACCCTGAAACCTCTACTATCCTGGCAATAGATCGCTTGCAAATGAAGCAAGTTTTTGACAACTTACTTAGCAATGCTGTTCACTTCAGTCCTGACTCAGGAACCATTAACTGTAGTTGGCAGATTTTTCAAGGTGAAGTACTGATTCGGATTGCCGATCAAGGACCTGGACTATCTCCTGAGGAACTCAAAAAAATATTTACCCCTTTTTATTCCCGTCGCCCAGGAGGTACAGGTCTTGGTCTGACTATTGCCAAGAAAATTGTTCTTGACCATCAAGGAAGTCTTTGGGCTCAAAATTCTCTACAAGGCGGGACCCAGTTTTGTTTGAGCTTGCCTCGAACTATAACTTCTTAACAGGATGGGTGTTTATGAGTACCGATCAAAAACTTTCAGTTCTGATCGTAGATGACGATCAACGCTTCCGTCAGGGGTTGCACACTCTCCTCGATTTTTATAGTGTCAACGGACAGTTACTCTTAGAAGTTGTGGGTGAAGCTGCTTGTTTGGATCAAGCTTTAAGCCTTGCACAACAGCAACGACCAGCCTTAATCCTTCTCGATCTAGAATTGGCATCGGGTGACGGAATTACAACTCTGATCCGTTTGCGAGAGATGTATTTTACTGGTAAGGTTTTAGTATTGTCAGCTCACCAAGAAGATGATTTCATCTTTCGAGCCATGCAGGCAGGTGCTGCTGGTTATGTGTTTAAAAATCGTGTAGCGACTCAACTGTCTGAGGCAATTACCACCGCGATCAATTCTAAGATTTATCTGCCTGCGGAGGTTGCTAGTGGTTTTTTCCGCAAATTTCAGGCTGATTCAGAGGCTTCTGTTCAAGCCCGTCAAAAGCTTCACTTGACGGAACGGGAACAAGAAGTTCTATACTGGTTAGGGCAAGGAGATTCTAATGAAAAAATCGCTAACCGTTTATATGTTACAGTAGCTACTGTTAAGGCTCATCTAACAAGCATTTTTGAAAAATTGCAGGTTACTAGCCGTACCCAAGCTATTGTCGCCGCTCTGAGGCTAGGTCTGATCCAGGCTCAATAGCATGGGCATGCTCCGCGATCGCCACAGATAGCTTTCTCGGACTTTATTCCATCGCTCCAAAGGAGTATCCTAAGTGTCCTTAATAGAGCCTTGTTATAAAGAATACTTATGTTCGCGTAACGCACCCTTATGCTGCGATCAACTTCAGGAGACAGTAAAGCAGTTTCCGAAGGCTAAATTTTGTCTGGAATGCGCTTTTCCGGGGGTGTTGCCGGAAAAAGCTGAGATTAAAGGCAGTCGGGGTACTTATCAGGTAACTCGTCTTTTAGGCTGTCGGGGTATGGGTCGCTTGTATTCAGGAATACAAATGCATGACAGTCAACCTGTCGTCATCAAGGAATATGTGCTACCCACTCGTTGTTTTAATTCCGAAGAAGCCCGTCAGCGCCAAGATGTTTTCGTCCGTGTGGCGGGGGTAAGCCAAGCAGATGGTAGAAGCCAAGACTTTCGTCTCATCAGTCCAAGTGAGGCAATTGCTGACCAGCAGGGAGAACGCTGTTATACAGTCACTAAGGGTAAACTAGAAGCTTCTGGAACTTTGAGTCAGTACCTGAGAGAAAAAGGCGCCATGAAAGCTGAACAAGTGCGCGAAGTCCTCAATCAAGCCCTGCAAACCCTACAGTTTCTCCACACTCAAAAGTTTCGCCTTCCCTCAGGTCAAGTGCGGCAGGATCTGGTCCACGGCAACATCAGTTTAGATAGCTTGTTGATTGTCCAAAACGATCAACAGTACTTTACTATATATCTTTGTGATTTGGGTATCTGGGAGCGTTTATTTGAACCACCATCTGTTGCCCAATCTTCAATCCCTAATCAGAAGCAAGACTTAGAGAAA
>CAZZVG010000862.1:0-3728 GCA_964657295.1 Iningainema sp.
GCCCCTCTTGTCACGGGAGATTCGGAGATATCTGGGATTGGCGAGAGTACCATTCCAAAGTTAAGCCAGCCAGAAGACAGGCGTGACACTCGGAATTCACAGAGCCATGACTCATACAGTTCATGCAAGTAGCTAGTATTAGTCGAGTGAGCAAGCATCTCAAGTTGTTTTTGCAGCTTGGGACCATCTTTTTGCACAAAGACTCTCACTGCTGATTGAGTCTGAGTTAGCTCTGTCTCGCTTAACAGTGGTGCAACAGTTTGGAGATAGCGATCACAGGTTTCTTCAAGTGTTGGTAAAGGAAGCCGAGGGAGAAACTCCTGAGATTCATACATATCCATAGGAAATCTTAATATATTTACCGTGAGCTAAATTCTAGTATTTCTATCTTGGGCACTCTCTTGTTCTGGCATCCTATGGCTGATGATTTTGACTCACTCAAAGAATTAAGCTTCAAACTCAGACAGAACAGGGGTTTCAAACTTAATTATTACATTTGAAATTTTGAAGATAATTCTCAACTAAACTCAACTATTGAGAATCAAGTGGATAGTAATCGCTATGATTTTTGTGACTCCGTGGTAAATATACGATGTGTCAGTTTAAAGGGCAGAATATGGAAAATTATATCTTGTATCTATCTTTATTTTGATTTATCTTTACAGATGATGAACGATACTACTTTTTCCCGGCTTGCTCCTTTTATCCAAGAATATATTTACAATCATCACTGGACTGAATTACGTCCAGTCCAAATTGAGGCTTGTAAAGTTATTTTTAATACTAATGCTCACTTGCTGATTACAGCAGGCACTGCTTCGGGAAAAACAGAAGCAGCACTTTTGCCAATTTTGACTTTATTACATGAAAACCCTGCGACCTCGATAGGAGTATTGTATATTGGTCCTATTAAAGCTTTAATTAACGATCAATTTGAACGTCTTAATGGATTGCTGAAAGAAGTAGACATCCCTGTTTGGCATTGGCACGGAGATGTTTCTCAAAGTCATAAAAATAAACTCATCCAAAATCCTAGAGGTATTCTACAAATTACGCCAGAATCTTTAGAAAGTTTGTTAATCAATAAAAAACATGATTTAGTACGCTTATTTGGAGATTTGCGGTTTGTTGTCATTGATGAAATTCACGTTTTTATGGGATCAGAACGGGGATGTCAGATTCTTTGTCAGTTGGCACGATTAGTAAATTTGACGCAAATACAACCTCGAAGAATCGGTTTGTCGGCGACTCTTGGTGATTATTCAATGGCTGAAGAGTGGTTGCGATCTGGAACGGAAAGATTGGTAATTACACCAAAAATTGAGGTGGAGAAACGTCGAATTAAATTGGCTATAGAACATTTTTTTGTTCTACGAATGAACAGCAGAGAGGCATCGGAAAGTCTGAGCGGAGGTTTCCTCCAATCGGAAGTTTCCCAAATAGAGGACGCACAAAGAACAAAAAAGAATCAAGCCTTGACTGGCAACACCGGAGTAGATGTTGATCAATCAGAGATAACAGCTTACGATAAATATATTTTTAATCTCAGCCAATATCGCAAATGTTTAATCTTTGCGAATAATAAATCTCAAACTGAATCTGTAATTGCATCTTTACGTCGAATTGCTGTAGATAAGGGACAGCCAGATATCTATCACGTACATCATGGTAGTATATCTGCTTCTTTGCGACAAGCTGCGGAAACAGCAATGCGCGAACCTGATAATCCGGCTGTTACTGCTGCTACACTGACGTTAGAATTAGGTATTGATATTGGTCATTTGGAGCGGGTTATTCAGTTAGAATCTCCCTTGTCTGTAGCTAGTTTTTTACAGCGATTGGGACGTACTGGCAGAAGAGGTGAGGCAGCTGATATGCGGTTTGTCTGTGCTGAAGAGGAACCATTATCAGAGGCACCAATTTCCGAACAAATTCCTTGGCAGCTTTTGCAGTGTATTGCGATTATCCAACTTTATTTAGAGGAACGCTGGATTGAACCAATCAAGCCTCTCAAATATCCTTTAACTTTGTTGTATCAGCAAACAATGAGTATTTTATTTGCAATGGAGGAACTTTCACCGGCTGCTCTTGCTAAACAGGTTTTAAGTTTACCAATTTTTGCGGCTATTTGTCAAGAAGATTTCAAGCTATTGTTACGTTACTTGATTGATATAGATCATATTCATCAAACTGAAAAAGGTAAGTTAATTCTTGGGTTAGCCGGAGAAAAGGTGGTAAAAAAATTCCAGTTCTATGCTGTTTTTCCTGACAACCAAGAATACCTTGTTAAGCAAGGAACAACAGAAATTGGTAGTATTGCTATACCGCCAAGTCTGGGAAAGCTATTTGCTTTGGCTGGTAAGTCTTGGGAAGTTTTAGAAATTAACTTCAAAAAAAAGATTGTTTTTGTTAAGCAAGTAGAAGGTAAAGCAAGTATCTATTGGCGTGGAGGTACTGGTAATATCCATACAAAAGTTTTACAAAGAATGCGGCAAGTACTGTTTGAGGATCTAGAGTATGACTACTTGCAAAATAATGCGTTAAAACGCTTACAGACAGTTCGTCACTTCACACGCCAGATTGGATTAGATCAACAAAATATTTTAACAATAGAAAAAGATAAGTGTTGTATTTTTCCTTGGATGGGTACAGTTGCATACCGCACTTTGGAAAGATTGATGAATAACTTTTGTCGCGAATCTTTGGAAATTCAAAGCATTGGTGGTGTCAATCCTTATTTTCTGATAGTTAAATTAGCAAAGGAAAAAATAACCCAGATTTCCCCAGAAATTGTTTCTTTATGTGAACAAAGAATTTCAGCAGAACATTTAGTCAGTAGTTCGGAACCGCTGACAACACAAAAGTATGATGAGTTTATTCCTCAAGTACTTCTGTGTAAAGCTTTTGCCAGCGATTACCTAGATATGTTGGAACTCAGGCAGCAAGTTGCACTTTGGCAATAGCAGATCCCCGACTTCTTTAAGAAGTCGGGGATCTGAGATCTGAATCTTATTTCAAATCTAGTAAGCCTTCGTCTTTTAATTTCGGATTAAAACGAATTTGTGTTTGTAAACCACGCATTTCTAACACTGCTAAAATTTCTGCTTCTACTCGCCGCGCTACATTTTTAAGGATTTTCATTTGCGTCATTTCATCATAAGCGAGATTTTCATAATTCACCCGTTCTTCAGGTGTCATTAAAGTTTTGACATCAATAGGCTCCGTCCATTTTTCTTTGTCATCCCCATTTCCTGAAGGTAAACTACCATTTTCAGCAATCCAAGCATTCTCAATATTTTCTAAAATCGTGCGATTGGGACGTTCAATTGTTTGAATTTTTACCCAGTAGCAGTGTTGGGGCTGACGTACTAAGTGCTGCCTCAAGCTAAGATAAATATCGCGGGAGTATCCTACAAATTGGAGGTGTTTATCTCGGTCAAAAATTGCATATACTCCGATTTTGCGTTGTAGTTGTTCAGGTAATTGGCCACTATCATCAATGTAAGAAATGTCTTCTAAACTTGCTAAAGAAGGAATAGTTGTTTCGATTGTCATATATTTAGTTGAGACAAGAAAGTGTTATCAAAAAGAAGTAGGGGCGGGTTTAATTCAGATAACTCGTGAGTCAAAGCAATGTCTTGTTAAACCCGCCCGTACAGGAGTCAGGAGTCAGAAGTAGGGGCAGGTTTTACAGATTGATTTTAAAGCCGATAAGTTAATCGGCAAAA